>WLJF01000045.1 GCA_009701945.1 Actinomycetota bacterium | reverse complement strand
TGATGTCGATCTCTTTCTCCAGTTGGAGATGATGGAGGATTGATCGAAAGCTTGAAGACGATTCTTATCGACAACAACAACCATGCCCCAGCGGGTAAGGACTGCATCACTAGGCGTGAAGGTCTGGCCTGAGCCAGTTCCTAGAAGCTTGGAAAATGAAATCCCGGTGAACTTACGACTGCGCACACGGTCAATTGCCATAGAGAGAAAGGCGAATGGAATACTCTTGCGAGCAATAGTAAAGAAGTAAGCGACGGTGACCTTCTCGGCGCTTTCCATAGTTAAAGGATACTCATGCTGCGCAAGAAGTTCCTCGGTGAATTTATCGGTACAGCCCTGCTTGTTGCCACAGTTGTTGGCTCTGGAGCGATGGCGCAGTTTATAACCGAAGATGTTGGAGTCCAGCTCCTGATCAATACCGTGGCCACCATCTTCATGTTGGCTCTTCTGATTTATGTCTTTGCAGGAATTAGCGGCTCGCACTTTAATCCACTGGTCTCACTCGCTGAGTTCTTCTTCAAGAGATTAAGTGGCCAAGAATTACTTGCCTATGTGATTGCTCAATTTGCAGGTGGAGTTCTGGGAACAGTCATTGCCAACACGATGTTTGGCCGTCAGGCAATCGTTGCCTCTGAGTTCATTCGTTCAGGTCAAGGAATTTGGCTTGGAGAGATCGTTGCAACAGCAGGTCTTCTCATGCTCATCCACCTCCTTGGATCACAGAAGAAAGGTGATGCCGCACCCCTTGTAGTTGCAGGATGGATTGGCGCTGCTTACTTCTTCACTTCATCTACATCCTTTGCAAACCCTGCAGTCACCTTTGCTCGTGCATGGACAGATACTTTCTCGGGAATTGCACCTGAATCTGTTCCGCTCTTCATCGTCTTTCAAACAGCTGGAGCGATACTCGGTGTAGCGATTGCATCGGCATTTGTCACAAAAGAAGAGACACAGGTAGCAACTAATGAGTAAGCCAAGCGTTCTCTTTGTCTGCGTTCACAATGCAGGCCGCTCACAGATGGCAGCAGGCTTTATGCGCGAGCTCGGTCAAGGTCGCGTTGAAGTTCTCTCAGCAGGCTCTGCTCCTAAAGATTCCATTAACCCAGTAGCAGTTGAAGCGATGGCTGAAGTAGGAATTGATATTGCCAATAACACCCCCAAGATTCTTACGCCAGAGGCTGTTCAAGCTTCCGATGCAGTGGTGACTATGGGTTGCGGTGATGCTTGTCCGTACTACCCAGGAAAGCGTTATGAAGATTGGGTACTCGATGACCCTGCAGGACAGGGCATTGAATCAGTGCGCGTGATTCGCGATGATATTAAAGCCCGCGTTGAGAAGTTACTTGCTGAACTTCTTGCCTAGTCTTTGAACTCTGGAATCTTTGATTCAGTAAGTTTGCGGGCCTTAACCTCTGATATTCCCACCATTTTGAGTGCAACTCTAATTGAAGCATCAGCGTCCTCAACCTTTGCTTTGTGATTGGTCACTTGGCTAATAACCGCTGAAAGCAGAACTGCTTGGAGATTTCTCGCAGCGACATCTGGGTCATCACAGGTTAACAACTTTGCCTTTGTAAGCTCTTGGATATGTTGGCTCAACTCAGATTCAAGGACTGGAAGAAACTGGGTTGTGATGTCAAGGAAATTGACAATATTGCGAGCATGAGAGGGATCTGTTGATTTAACTCGCACAAAAAGACGCATAGGCAAGACAAGTTTCTCTAAAGGATCATCCAAGTGATCTGCCAAAGATTGAACTTCTGTCATCCACTCGGCAAATCCCCACAACATCGTGGCCGAGATCAAGGCTTCCTTATCTGAGAAGTGCTTATAGATGGTGCTGACTGCCACCTGGGCATGGTCTGCAATATCTTCAATAGTGACCGCCTGCCCCTTGTCCGCTAAAACTTCTTGGGTTGAACGCAGGAGAGCCTCGCGATTGCGCATGACGTAGGCAGCTTTACGCCCCTTATCTGGGGCAACGGCCTTCTTGGCTTTTGCGGGCATATCCCAATCCTACGTCCGAAATTACCCGATTTGGAGTACCTCTTTTATAAACAAGGCTCAACCCTATAAAAGAGTGGTAGTCCTATAAAAGAAAGGTATTCTTTTATCCATATATCACCCCTTAACAGGTCTGTGGAGAGCAAATGAAACTTCAAAACCATAATCGGAAATACTTTCGATCTGTCAAAGCATTTGCAGGTCTGGTAACTCTCGCCTTATGCCTCAATCTCTCAAATATCTCCGAGGCTGAGGCAGGCGGAACTTCATATACAGGTGACGGTAGTTCTCTTTCCGGGTGGACGACCAGCGGTGGCGCAATCAGCAATTCAGTCGGAAATCCAGCTCCAAGTATCGCATTTGGAAAGAATGAATATATTGAGCGTCGGTATGCTTCGGATGGAACGACTCTTTCAGGGGTAAAGATCCAGTTTGACTCCTATTTTACCGATACAAAAGATTACATCCGAGTTTTCTGGGGCAGAGGAATCTCTGGGACTTCCGGTACTGAAGTTGAATTAGTTCTAGGACCAGCTACGAATGCACTATCGGGAAGACCCATATCAGGACATGGAGGCATGACTGAAAAAACTGGAAACTTCAATCACTTATATTGGGAGGGAAGTAGCACCGGAAGTATCTCTGGCACCGGAGACAATTCAATAACCAGCGGAAATTGGTCGTTGAACACTTGGTACGCGGTCTTAATTGAAATTGGTCAGAATTCTGTTTCATATTATGTGAATAACACTCTTGTGCAGACTAAATCTTATGTCGCGCCTACTCTTAATTATTTAGTGTTTGGTGGAGACGACCGTGATGGATGGGGATTTTCAAATGGAGTCTATCTTGACAATTTTCGAATAGGGAAAGGATTAACCACTTCGTATGTTGTTTCAACGCCTCGCAATTCTGGGAGTCCAATCACTCTAACTTCGACAGTTTCTGAATCAGACGCAACCGGGACAGTCGTATTCAAAGATGCAGCAAACAACACTTTGTGTACCACTGGAGCAATCTCTAGCGGCGCGGCATCATGCGACTGGACTCCGAGTACTGCAGCTACTTATGCAGTGACTGCGTATTACAGCGGAGGTGGAGCCTACTTATCGGCTACTTCGACAACTTCTAATGTTGTGGTTTCCAAGCCAGCTAACCCGATTACTTTCACTCAACCGGCAAATGCAATACTGAGCGGAATTTCCCCGACACTCGTGGCTTCAGCGGCTTCGGGCGAAGCAATCACATTTGGCTCTTCAACTTCTTCTGTCTGCACAGTTAGCGGAAGTGCTATTACTTTAAAGTTGGCTGGCACTTGCACGATTACGGCAGATCAAGCCGGGAACGCAAATTATGACGCGGCAGTCCAAGTTTCAAAAAGCTTTAGTATTTATTCTGGTTCGCTATCTGGAACTGCAACTTTTGGCCAAGTTCTAACTGCGAATGCAACAGCATTTACACCGGCAAGCTATCAATGGATGAGATCGGCAACTTCCGGTGGCACCTATACCGATATCGCTAGTGCAACCTCATCCACGTATACGTTGACTGGAGCAGACGTTGGAAACTTTGTGAAAGTTTCAATGACTTCTTCTGATGCACTTGTCGTGACAACATCTCCAACTTCTTCTATCGGCGCACTTTCGCAGACAATCACATTTGGTGCACTGACCGGAGCAAAGTTAACGGCTAGCCCCGTAACGCTTTCTGGTGCAGCTCTGGCAACTGCCTCTTCTGGCTTAACTCCTACATATTCATCTTCCACAATCGAAACTTGTACCGCTACATCTGCCGGCGTAATTACTCTCAAACTTGTTGGAACGTGCACCATTGTTGCGAGCCAGGCAGGCAACAGCGGTTATGGAGCAGCAACTCCTGTTTCGCAGAACTTGATTATCAGCGCAGATGTCCCTGCTGCTCCATTCATTAACTCTGTATCAACAGGCGGTGGAGCAGGTGCGACATCAGGAACAGCCTCAGTTAAGTTCACCCCAGGTGCTTCTAATGGTGCAACTATTGATAGCTTTACGGTTACAGCCACTAATGGTGGGACAACGCTCACACAAACAGTTCTATCTGGCACAGGCGATAGTGCCACTGTTACGGGGCTGACACTTGGCACGGCTTACACAATTGCAGTCAAGGCATACAACACAGCAGGTGGATCAACTGCGACTACCTATGCTTCAACAGTTACACCTGCTTCTGCTCCTTACGCAGTGACAAATTTGAGAACAACGCAAAGTGCCGCTGGAAGCTTGCGAGTTAACTTCACGCCACCCACATCATTAGGCGGTGGCACATTTACTAGATACGAATATTTCATCCGTACCAGCGGTGGAACATTCCCTATATCTGCGTCAGATAGTTCAACTGCAGGAAGTGGCGGAGCAACGGCTCCGGCAGACCCTGCATACACATTCACCGGCTTAACTCCAGCAACCGCATATGACATCAAAGTAGTCGTAGTGACTTCAGCAAATGGGGGAACCCTGGATGCGGCTACCGCTGTTGTTAGCCAGATTCCAGCTGCTGTACCTACTGCTCCTCGCTTAACGTTGACTCAAACAGATAGTCAGACTGTATTGGTTGAATGGTTTGCGCAATCAGATAACGGAAGCGCACTTGTATCTCCATACTTCACAAAAACCGTGACCGTGGATGGATCTGCTGCGACATGTACAGGCAGTTCTTCTACTGCTGCGGGCGGCTCTTGCAGCGTCACGGGTCTTGTGGGAGGACAGGTTGTATCAGCATCTGTTTATGCGGCGAACATCATCGGAAACTCTTCGACAACAACCGGAAATTCCTCTGGAGTAATTGGCACAGTGTCAGCACCAACATCCTTAGTTGCTACCGCAGGTAATGCACAGATCTCAATCGCCTTCAATCAGGTGACAAATGGTGACAGCGTTATCTACTACCGCTACTCAACTAATGGCGTTGATTACGTCGTGAACTCTGCGACAACATCACCGGTTGTGGTGACGGGGCTGACTAATGGAACCAGTTACACCATCTACTTACAGGCAGTGGGTGCCACAAATGGCGCAGGACCTGCTTCTGCATCCGTTGTAGCGACTCCAATTGCCCCTGCAACTGGACCAGCACCCGTTGTTCTTGGACCACCACCATCGACGTTCGTAGTCGTCTCTAATCCAACGATCTCTCGATCAGGCACTTCATTTGTCTGTACTTCTGGAACTTACAAGTTCAAGAAGCAGGGTGGACCGGAAGAGGCTTCAAAGATTTCTTCACAACAAATTAGCTTGCTCTCTAATGGGGCAGTAGTTGATTCAGAGAAGACTCTGGAATCACAGTCAACGTTTGAAGGCAAGTCTTCCTACAAGGGAACAACACTTTCTTGTGAGGTTGGAATTAAGCAAGAAGAAGTAGTGAAGACCTACAGCTCAATTGATCCCGCTGGAATTGCTTCGTATGAGGCAGTAATGACTGCAGCGATTTATGGAGCGAATACGACGTATTACTCAGAGCGCGATTACGCATATATGAAGCGTGATGCTGGCGATACTAAGTTATGGAAAGAGATGCTGGATAAGGCGCTTGTAAAGCGTGAAGATACAAAGGTTCAGGCTGGTGTTGATTACTTGGCAAACCTTGAGAAGGCAGGGATTTCGATTCTGATTGCACCTGACAAGGCTGCACCTGCGCCAACACCTTCACCAACCCCAACACCAATGCCGACAAAGTCACCCGATGTTTCCATCACCGGAAATGTTCAGCCTGCAGCGATGAAGAAGGTGGGAACCATCTACTTCGCATCAGGAACTTACTTCCTCAATGACGAATCGAAGAAGACGATTAAGGCTCTAGCTACATCGATCTTCTTGAAATCACCAGCAACAGTCTTGAGCTATGGATTCACCGATAGCAAGGGCGGAACTGATAACACAGTGCTATCGCAGAACCGTGCGAAGGCTGTGGCTAAGTTGCTCCGTTCATTGTTGCCAGGTCAGAAGATTGTGACTGGTTGGTATGCATCGAGTAAGCCTGTAGCTTCTGGTAGCGGTAAGGCTGCACTTGCTAAGAACCGACGGGTTGAGATCTACATTAAGTAGCGCTAGTCACCAACAACCATCGGTGTAGCACCTGTGCAGGCAATGAGTTCTGCATAACTTGTTGGATAGACCGCATGCGGATGGCCGGATGCTGCCCAGACGACTTCGTAATCGTTGAGTGCTTCATCAATAAGGATTAGTTCAGGATGAGTGATCCAACCAAGTGGGCTCACGCCACCGATTGAGTAACCAGAAGTCTC
>WLJF01000044.1 GCA_009701945.1 Actinomycetota bacterium | reverse complement strand
TTCAAATCTTGGCCTGTCAGGCAGTTGAAGATGGCAAAGGTGTCCTTGTTGCTGCTCCAACGGGCGCCGGAAAGACCGTAGTTGGGGAATTCGCCGCCTTTAGCGCCCTTGCTCAAGGAAAGAAGTGTTTCTATACAACACCGATTAAGGCGCTCTCAAACCAGAAATTTCAAGAGTTTGTAGATCGCTTTGGTGAAGATCGAGTAGGGCTCTTAACGGGAGATACCAATATTAACTCCGAGGCTGATGTGCTGGTAATGACTACCGAAGTTCTGCGCAATATGTTGTATGCGAACTCGAGTACGCTCAAAAATCTTGGCTCTGTCGTTATGGATGAAGTTCACTATCTTGCCGATAAATCTAGAGGCGCAGTCTGGGAAGAAGTTCTAATCCACCTCATGGAGAGTGTTCAGGTCATCTCACTTTCAGCCACCGTTTCCAATGCCGAAGAATTCGGTGATTGGTTGGGTGAAGTCAGAGGTTCAACTGAAGTAATCGTTTCTGAGGTGCGACCTATTCCGCTCTATCAGCACGTACTTATAGGTGACCGACTCGTTGATCTCTTTCGCGAACAAGGACGAATCAATCCTGAAATCTTGGGGCTCGAGCGTGAAGCGCTTCGACAGGTTCGCACACCGAGACATCGCCGAGAACGATTTGGTGAGAGTGATTCTAGATTGACCCGTCCTGACATCATTGAGAAGTTACAACGCGAGAATCTTCTTCCAGCAATCACCTTTATCTTTTCTCGCGCCGGATGCGATGCGGCTGTGAAGCAATGTTTGGCTGCAGGCTTAAAGTTAACAACAACGGAGGAACGCGTTGAGATTGCAGCAACTGCTGCGAAATACACACAGAATCTTGCTGAGGAAGATCTAGAAGTGCTCGGATATCGTGACTGGCTCATCGCTCTCGAGCGGGGAGTTGCTGCTCACCATGCAGGTCTATTGCCTAGCTTTAAAGGTGCTGTCGAGGATCTCTTTAAACGAGGACTTGTAAAGGCTGTCTTTGCAACTGAAACGCTTGCACTCGGAATTAACATGCCAGCGCGCACAGTAGTTCTTGAAAAACTCACCAAATGGAATGGTGAGGCTCACGTCTCCATCACTCCGGGGGAGTACACACAATTGACTGGTCGTGCAGGCCGTCGTGGAATCGATATTGAGGGCAACGCTGTCGTGCAGTGGTCTCCAACAGTTGATTCAGCAACTGCAGCTGGCCTTGCATCGACTCGTACCTATCCACTTCGTTCCTCATTTACTCCAACCTATAACATGTCAATCAATCTCATAGCTCGCTTTGGGCGAGAGAGAGCACACGGAAGCCTTGAATCTTCCTTTGCTCAATTCCAGGCAGATCGCGCAGTCGTCGGACTTGTAAGGCAGATAAAGAAGAATAATTCCGCAGCAGCTGAACTTACAGATTCCGCGAAATGTCACCTGGGTGACTTCAGCGATTACTCCCGTATGCGCATCGATATTAAAGAGATGGAGCGGCTGCTCAGTAAGCGAGATGGTCGTCGTGGAATTGACCAACGTCAGCGAGTAAAGCTTGAAAATGAATTAGATGGAATGCGTCGAGCACTGCGCCAGCATTCATGCCATGCATGTAATGATCGTGAAACTCACGCACGTTTTGCTGAGAAGGCTGACCGCCTCAATCGTGAATCTGATGGTTTACGTGGCCGGGTTGAGAACCGAACTCACGTTATAGCCAAAACCTTTGATCGCATCTGTGACGTTCTCACACATCTTGGTTATATCGAGGGAGAGAAGCCACTTGCACAAGGCAAGATTCTTGCAAAGATATTTGCAGAATCTGATCTCTTGCTCACAGAATCAATTCGCAGAGGAGTCTTCGATTCACTGACTCCACCAGAACTGCTTTCAGTTGCATCTGCGATGATCTATCAGGGAAGAAGTTCTGAAGCCTATGCTCCCAAGATGCCCAATGACAATGTCGCTAACGCTCTGGTTGCAGTGTCAAAGATATGGATTGAGTTGGAAGCAATCGAGAATCAATTTGATGTGAAGACTCAACGCGAGCCTGATTTCGGATTCTGTTACGCAGCATTCCGATGGGCAAATGGTCACTCCTTAAGTAGTGTTCTTAAAGGAACAGATATGACTGTGGGAGATTTCGTGCGAAGCATTAAGCAACTCATTGACCTTCTGACTCAGATCGGTGGCGCAGCTGAGGAGCTACGACCTGCATGTCGTGATGGAATCAAGCGCTTGGATAGAGGCGTCATTTCATATATGTTGGGCGATCTATGACACTGATGCTTTTAGATAGCGCATCTCTCTGGTATCGCGCCTATTACGGAATGCCAGACACATTGCTCTCACCCTCTGGCATGCCAGTGAATGCAATTCGCGGTTATCTTGATATGACTGCGCGCCTTATAGGAATGTATTCACCTAACAGAATCGTTGCCTGCATCGAAGGAGATTGGCGCCCAAGTTGGCGCGTAGATATCTTCCCGGATTACAAAGCTAATCGCCTGGAAGATGAGAGCGATGAAGAGGAAGAACCAGAGACTCTCACTCCGCAAATACCCGTTCTGCTTGATCTCCTTGATGCATTCGGAATTCCGATGCTTGGGGTAGATGACTACGAAGCCGATGATGTCATGGCAACCTTTGCAGTGAAGGAAAAGGGTCCAATCCGCGTTGTGACGGGGGATAGGGACCTCTTCCAACTTGTTGACGATAAGCGCGATGTAAAAGTTGTCTACCTTGCCCGTGGAATTTCGCAACATGATTTAGTTGATATCAAATGGGTTTCTGAAAAGTATGGAATCCCGGGGGATAGGTATGCACTCTTTGCGATGTTCCGCGGTGATCCATCCGATGGGCTCCCAGGAGTTCGCGGAATTGGTGAGAAGGGGGCAGCCGTAATCGCTAATCATTTCGCCACGGTGGATGAAGCTTTAGCTGGAGCTAAGGGCGAACATGAAGCTCTCACGAAATCCCTTGCTAAGAAAATCATTGATGGAGCCGATTACCTCAAGATTGCACCCACTCTGGTGCATTGCGCTAAAGATGTCGCCATCCCACAAATGGATATATCTATGCCGAAAAAGCCCGAGGATTTATCTCATATCTATCAGATGAAAGAAGAATATGGCCTAGGGGCAAGCGTTGATAGATTAATATCAGCGTTAGGTTGGTAGAAGGGGATTGTGATGAAACCAGTAATTCTTATCCCTACTTATAACGAATCGGTCGCAATTGTTGAATTATTGAACTCATTATCGACTTTACATAGCACACGCAATTTTGATGTTGTAGTCCTTGATGATAATTCCCCCGATAAAACTGCAGATGTCGTCGACTCCATGAATCTGACTTGGGTCAGTGTCTTGCGACGACCAGCTAAAGCAGGACTCGGCGCCGCATATCGTGCGGGTTTTGCGCATGTTCTACCAATGAATAAGTACTCAAAGATTGTGACAATGGATGCAGATGGTTCCCATCGCGTTGCAGACCTTCCTTCCATGCTGGATGCAACAGATGCACCTGTCTCAATAACATTGGGAACTCGCTGGATGCCTGGTGGATCCGTAGTTAATTGGCCAAAAAGTAGACAATTACTATCCAAATCTGGCACCAGATATGCACGTATTGCACTCGGAATACCGCTCAATGATTTAACGGGTGGATTTAGGGTCTATAGCTCCCAATTACTACAGAGATTAAACCTTGGTGATATGACTGCAACTGGATATTGTTTTCAAATTGAGATGGCTATGGCATCAGAGCTTGCTGGTGCCACAATGGTTGAAGTTCCTATTACCTTTGTCGAGCGCATCAACGGCGTATCAAAGATGAGCAGAGCGATCGTTATTGAAGCTCTCTGGCAGACAACCCTGTGGGGACTCGCTAGACGCTTACGGCCTAACGCCGATAAGTTACATTATGTAAAGTAACTAAAATCAGGCTAGGCGAAGGCCTCCACCGGTGGGCATGAGCAGACCAGGTTTCTATCCCCGTATGCCCCATCAATACGCCCTGTAGTCGGCCAATACTTACCCTTCATACCTATTAATTCACCTGGAATAAGGCCCGTGAGGGTCGCTGGGAAGGCTGCGCGCTCACGTGGGTAACTTCTCTCCCAAGTACTCGATGCAATCGTGCCAATAGTGTGGGGTGCATGGCGAAGAGCTGAATCCTCCACCGCAATCTTGCCATCGGTAATTTCAGAGATCTCATAGCGGATTGCAATCATCGCATCGATGAAGCGATTCATCTCAAGAATATCTTCAGATTCAGTAGGTTCAATCATCAGAGTGCCAGAGACTGGGAAAGACATCGTTGGTGCATGGAAACCAAAGTCCATCAATCTCTTGGCGATGTCATCAACTGTGACACCAGATTCCTTGGTGATCTCACGAACATCGAGGATACATTCGTGAGCAACAAGGCCCTTATTGCCTGTATAAAGAATTGGGTAGGAATCTTTCAATCGATAGGCCATGTAATTAGCATTGAGAATTGCAACCTCTGTTGCATGAGTGAGGCCCTCTCCCCCCATCAAACGAATATATGCCCATGAAATCGGCAAGATACTTGCTGAACCATAAGGAGCAGCCGATATTGGACCAGGTCCTGTTGCAGGTCCTGCCAAAGCATCGAGTGGATGGTTCGGAAGGAATGGCGCCAAATGAGCCTTTGCGATCACTGGACCAACACCCGGTCCCCCACCACCGTGAGGAATGCAGAATGTTTTATGTAAATTCAAGTGAGAAACATCTGCGCCAAATTTTCCAGGTTGAGCTGTACCAACAAGTGCATTGAGATTTGCACCATCAACATATACCTGTCCGCCTGCATCATGGACGAGTGCGCATATCTCAGAGATTGCTGATTCAAATACGCCATGAGTTGATGGATAAGTAACCATCAGGGCTGCCAAGGTAGCTCCGTGATCTGCAATCTTTGCTTTGAGATCATCAAGGCTCACATTGCCCGCTTCATCACATTCGATGACAACAACCTTCATTCCAGCCATCACAGCACTTGCTGCGTTGGTGCCGTGAGCACTCGATGGAATAAGACAGATATTGCGAGATGAATCCCCACGTGAGTCGTGGTAATTGCGAATCGCTAGAAGGCCAGCGAATTCACCCTGGCTTCCTGCATTAGGTTGCAGTGAGACTGCGTCATAGCCAGTGATTTCAAGGAGCCACTTAGAAAGTTGATCGATGAGAAGGCGAGATCCCTGGGTCTGCTCAGCAGGCGCAAAGGGGTGAAGGGATGCAAACTCTGGCCATGTAACCGCTTCCATCTCAGTGGTTGCGTTCAGTTTCATCGTGCAGGAGCCGAGAGGAATCATGGTGCGATCGAGTGCTAGATCGCGATCTGCCAATGTGCGCAAATATCGCAACATCGCTGTCTCAGAGAAGTAGGTATTAAAGACTGGGTGTTGCAGGAATGTCGAGGTTCGCTTCAGCGCTGTTGCTATGCCGCTCCCCTGGGCCGGTGCGACCTTAAAGCCAAAGATAGAAGCAATTGATGCGAATATGGAATCAGTAATCGTCTCATCGAAGGAGATTCGAACATGAGTTGCGTCCACAACACCCAAATTAATCTTGAGCGCTTTCGCCTTCGCATGCGTTGCTGAAGCATCTGCAACCTTGATAGTCAGAGTGTCGAAGTAGCTCTTATTCTCGGTGTCGACAACAGATGCCAACTGCGCTGCATAGTTATGAATTCGCTCAGCGATTCGAGTAAGTCCTGCTGGCCCGTGCCACATCGCATAGAAGGCGCTCATATTGGCAAGGAGTACTTGTGCTGTGCAGATATTGCTTGTCGCCTTATCGCGACGAATATGTTGCTCGCGAGTTTGTAGCGCTAAACGAAATGCTGGATTTCCATGAGCATCAACGCTCTGACCAACAAGGCGTCCCGGAAGAGAGCGTTCAAGTCCTGTGCGCACAGCCATAAAGCCAGCATGCGGTCCACCAAATCCCATGGGAACACCGAAGCGTTGTGCTGATCCCACAGCAATATCTGCACCCCACTCCCCTGGTGCTTTGAGAAGTGTTAGTGCAAGAAGATCCGCGGCAGCGATAATGAGGGCGCCTGCATCATGTGCTGAATCTGCAACCTTAGAGTAATCAACAATCGCACCAGTTGTGTCAGGGTATTGAACAAGTAAACCAAAGTAGGAAGTGCCAGCTGGAATAGATAGTGAATCCACTTCTAGAACAGTGATTCCAAGCGGCTTGGCACGCGTTGCCACTACCGCCTTGGTTTGTGCGTGAACACCCTTATCAATCAAGAACACTGCATCATCTGCAACCTTTGAGCT
>WLJF01000043.1 GCA_009701945.1 Actinomycetota bacterium | reverse complement strand
GGGTGGAATTGCAGGATGCAAAGAGCGCGTGGATATTGATGGGACAACAGTCTTTGCAGTTGATCCACAACAATTGAGTTCGCAGAGAAATATCTGGATCGCTGGCGAAGCAACTGGCATCGGGGGAGCTGACCTCTCACTCCTTGAAGGAGAAATTGCAGGTCTTGCAGCCTCCGGTCAAAGTGTTTCCTCACAGTTGCGATTTGCTCGTTATAGAAAACAGGTTTTTGCAGATGCGCTCAAGAGAAGTTATCCAGTCAAGGATGGTTGGAGATCGTGGGCAGAGAAGTCGACCGTAGTCTGCCGCTGCGAAGAAGTTTCATTGGGTGAGATTGAAGAATCCGTTGTGGAATTAGGAGCAGAAGATTCTCGGACAGCGAAGTTGTTTACCCGCGCTGGAATGGGTTTGTGTCAAGGACGTATCTGTTCTCGCAATGTTTCAGAGATTGTTGCTGGTTTGACCAAGTGTGCAGTCACCGATGAAGAGCGTATTGCTTCAAGTAATCGACCTATAGCAGCTCCGATAGCACTGGGACTTTTGGGAGATGGAAAAAAGTAAGATAACGAGATACCTTGTGCGACATGACTAACCCATGGAATGGCGTATTAACAGCCACAGCGACCCCCTTCACAGCAGATCTTGCAATCGACTATGACAAATATGCAGAGCATGTTGCATGGCTTGCCGCTAATGGAACTCATGGTGTGATTCCAAACGGTTCACTAGGGGAGTATCAAGTTCTCACTGCTGAAGAGCGTGCCAAGATGGTCGAAGTTGCTGTTGCTGCAGCACCAAAAGGTTTTAACGTAGTTCCAGGAGTTGCTGCATATGGCGCTGCGGAATCACGTAAGTGGGCGGAGCACGCGCAGAAGGCTGGAGCCGGTGCAGTGATGCTCCTTCCGCCGAATGCATATCGCGCATCTGATGACGAAGTTGTTGCTCACTATAAAGAGGTAGGAAGAGTTGGTATTCCTATCATCGCCTACAACAATCCATTCGATACCAAAGTAGATCTGACTCCCAAGCTTGTTGCTCGTATTGCGCAAGAGGTTCCAAACGTTGTTGCGATTAAGGAATTCTCAGGCGATGTTCGCCGTATCTGGCAGATCAAGAGCTTGGCACCGCGCATTGAAGTCATTGTCGGAGCGGATGACGTTTTCCTTGAGCTTTCTACAGCAGGAGTTGCTGGATGGATTGCAGGATTTCCAAACGCACTTCCTAAGGAATCTATGGAGCTCTATAACCTTGCCACTTCAGGAAACTTCAAAGAGGCGGCGCCGATGTATGCGGCACTTCATGATGTATTCCACTGGGATTCTAAGAAGGAGTTCATTCAAGCAATCAAGCTAGGCATGGATCATGTGGGTCGCTATGGCGGACCTACGCGTCTGCCACGTTTGCCTCTTCCCAAGCATGAACAAGAGCAGATTCATCGTGAGATGGATGTTGCGTTGGCATACTTTAAGAATCGCTAAGAATTCCTATGAAGAGCATCCGCACTGTCACAACGGTTGAGACCCATACCGAAGGTATGCCGACTCGCGTTGTGACTTCAGGAATCGGTGAGATTCCAGGTGCGACGATGTTTGATAAGCGCCTTCATTTCATGGAGCATATGGATTACTACCGCCAGTGGCTGATGTATGAACCACGTGGGCATAGCGCTATGAGTGGTGCGATCTTGCAGAAGCCAACTCGTCCCGATGCTGATTGGGGTGTTGTGTATATAGAGGTCTCTGGATGTTTACCTATGTGTGGACACGGAACCATCGGGGTTGCAACAGCTCTTGTTGAGAAGAAGTTAGTCACGGTCGTTGAACCAGTGACAACAATCCGCCTTGATACGCCAGCAGGATTAGTTGTTGTTGATGTTGCCGTTGAAAAAGGGCGGGCAAAGAATGTCACGATGACCAATGTTCCATCCTTTTCTTACGCACTCGACCAAGTCGTTGATGTTCCAGGTTTAGGAAAGATCACTTATGACATGGCATATGGCGGAAACTTCTACGCCATCGTTCCCGTTGAACGAGTTGGACTCGAATTTAAGAGAGAGAACGGTCAGAAGTTCCTGGATTATGGCCTTCTGATTTCAGATGCGATCAATGAACAGAACCGCCCTGTGCACCCTGAAAATCCAGATATCGCAATCTGTCATCACATCGACTTCATCTCACCAGGTAGTGAGGGTCCTTTGCATTGGAGAAATGCGATGGCTATTCACCCAGGTTGGTTTGATCGCTCACCATGTGGAACTGGAACAAGTGCTCGCCTAGCGCAAATGGTTGCACGTGGAGAATTTGGTGATTCCGATGTTCTCAATAATGAGTCTTGGATTGGATCTCACTTTGAAGGTCGAATCAAAGAGCGCACCAAGGTGGGAAATTTTGATGCCATTGTTCCGATGATTACAGGACGCGCATGGGTGATGGGTGAAGCCACATGGACACTCGATGAGAATGATCCATTTCCGAACGGATTTATTGTTTAGTTAATACTTTGAGGAACAGACCAAGGGTTGGAATCTTGCAAAGCCTTGGGTAGAACTGTTTGAGCAAATCCTTGAAAGGCAACCGGTCGCATGAAGCGATAGATCGCATCAGTTCCAACTGAGGTTGTGTGAGATGAAGATGCAGGCCATGGTCCGCCATGGTTCATCGCTGTTGTGACAGCAACTCCTGTGGGGAAGCCATTCCAGATAACACGTCCTGCTTTCTGTGCAAGAAGTGCAAGAAGTGCCTCAGGCTTATCTGCATCTGTGCCTTGAATCGTTGCAGTGAGTTGGCCTTTAAGAGAGGTTGCAATACTTAAGAATTCATCTTCCTTACATGTGATGATGACTGTTGTTGGACCAAAGTGTTCTTCGAGCAGTTCTGGGTTCTGTGACGCAGTATTCCAATCAGTAATAAAGACGGTAGGTGTTACGCCAAATCCTTGTTCGGTTGCAATACCTGATGCCACCTCAAGCTTTGCCTGTGATGCAAGATGACTGATTGCCTTGGAGTATCGCTCAGCAATCGATTTGCTCAGTAGCGGTGCAACAGCCAAAGTGGCAAGGTGTGACTTAATGGTTGCAATGAATTCAGGGTTGTTCGGAGCAAAGATTAATCCAGGCTTGGTGCAGAACTGACCTGAGCCCATGAGAGCTGAGTCAACGATTCCTTTAGCAAGGGCTTCTGAGCGATCAGCGATTGCAGAACTTGTGACAAAGATAGGGTTCAAACTTCCCATTTCTGCATAGACAGGGATAGGTTCAGGTCGAGTAGCTGCTAAATCAACAAGGATGCGACCGACAATCTCAGAGCCTGTGAAGCCAATTGCTTTGATGGCAGGGTGCAGGGCAAGCCAATGTGAAATTTGAGGATCAGTGCCCTGAACAATCGCATAGGAGTCTTGTGAAAGTTTGCAGTTGGAAAGTGCTGCCTTGATTGCCTTTTCAACGATTTGGCAAGTATTGGGATGCGATGGATGAGCTTTTGCAACTACTGCGTTTCCAGATGCAATGGCAGATGCGGCATCGCCGCCGGCTACAGAAAATGCCAACGGGAAGTTACTTGCAGCAAAGATTGCAACGACGCCGAGTGGCGCATTCATCTTGCGAAGATCAGGCCGTGGTGCGGGGGAGTAATTAGGATCTGCCTTATCAATCACAACTCCGAGATGTTTACCGCTTTCAACTAAACGAGCGAAAAGTTCAAATTGGACTGTAGTGCGAGTGATTTCGCCTGCAATACGTGCTTCAGGGAGAGCTGTTTCTGCGCACGCTGATTCAATGAGAGCGGCGCGCGAAGCTTCGATCTGCGTTGCGATTTCGCGGAGTAACTGTGCACGTTCCTTGGGAGATTGCTGAGCAAGTGCGGGAGCAGCAAGTGCGGCCGCAGCGATGAAGGAATCGACTTCGTTTTTACTGTTCTCTGGAATATCAATTCCATACGAAGTTGCATCAATTGGTTTCACGGCGCGAAAGGTCATGCGCGCATCATACGAGTATCATCGCCTAATGAGTACTACCAAGCAGAGAGCAGGAATCTTTGCGGTATTGGGAGCAGCTCTCTGTTTCGGAACGACAGGAACCACGCAGCAACTCGGCGTTCCAGATATATCCCCTGTGGCAGTTGCTTCAGCCAGATTAATCTGTGGCTCTCTCTTCCTCTTCTTCTTTGCATACTTCCAACGTAAGAGCCGCGGGCAAGTGCGCATGCCTGTGCGCGATCTCATTATTTGTGGTGTGGGTATCGGGATGTATCAGCTCACCTTCTTTAGCGCCGTCCACTCAACCGGTATTGCAATTGCAACCGTGACCGCATTAGGTGCAGCACCAACTCTGTCGGCAATAGTTGCCTACCTTCTAATGGGGGAGAAGCCGCAGAAGAATTGGTATCTAGGAACTGCCATCACAATCCTTGGCATAGTTCTCGTGGGAACAGCACACGGAATTGCCTCCTTTAATGGCAAAGGCGTGGCACTCGCCGTTCTTGCAGGTTTTGGTTTTGCTGTCTTTAACGTCGTGTGTAGACGCTCACTTGCACGTGGAGCTCAAGATATGTGGCTGACTGCGACGACTTTCGGAGTAGCAGCACTTGTCAGCGCTCCATTTCTCTTCACGCAGAACCCAGAATGGATTATTACCTCAAAAGGTTTGCTCACCGTTCTGTGGTTAGGGCTAGTCACCACATCCATTGGATATGTGCTTTTCATGTATGGACTCAAGAGGATTGAATCAAGTCTTGCTGCAACCGTTGTCCTTGCAGAGCCGGCAACTGCCACGATCCTTGCAGCAGTTGTCATTGGTGAGAAACTCACTCTTCAGAGTTATCTAGGTATATCGATCGTGGCCAGCGGAATTCTTTATCTAAGCCGAAAGAGTTCTAACTAAACTTATAGAAGGCAAGTGTTATTGCAAGGGTGAACATAATTGCTGCAATGACGCTATCTAGAATTCTCCAAAACAGTGGTTTTGACATCAAGTGCGAAGCAGATCGAGCCCCATAACCAATAGCTGAGAACCAGACTCCGCTTGCGATGCAGGCACCGAGTGCGAAGTACCAACGTTGGGATTCAAATTGATTAGCAAGACTTCCAACAAAAATCACTGTATCCAGATACACGTGGGGATTGAGGTAGGTCATTGCTAAGACAGTGACAAGCACCTTCTTCCAGGATTCGGCTGACTTGTCCGACGCTGTGAGTGTTTCATTGCGAAAAGCCGCGCGCACGCTTTGTATACCAAACCAGGTGAGGTATATGACGCCAAACCAACGGATGACATTAAGCAGACCAGGTTTTGATTGAATGATCGTGCCAAGTCCTCCAGTTCCTACAATGATGAGAAGAGCATCAGAGATTGCACAAACAAAAACAACCAGGGTTACATGGCTTCGCAAGAGGCCCTGCTTAATGACGAAGGCATTTTGGGCACCGATTGCAACGATCAGGGATAAACCTGTAAAAAAACCTGTAATGAGCGCAATCACCCCGTAAAAGTACTCCATCGAGGGGGTGTGTTGTTCCTACTACTTAGGAGTAGAGATTTACCCTAGTTGCGAACCTTCCCCCAGAAGCGATACCCGTCGCTTCTCGTTTTCATAAGTGGAAGGAATGCAATGTCGCTTTTATCTTGGAATCTGCACGGCAATGGAAAGTCAATTAAAGATGGTGAAGTAGTCAAACCTGACGAACGTCTTGCATGGCCTCTGACAATTGGCGTTGGTGTTCAGCACATCGCCGCAATGTTCGGTGCCACATTCTTAGTCCCAATCATTACGGGATTCCCACCAAGTACAACTCTCTTCTTCTCAGGCATCGGAACTCTTATCTTCCTTGCTCTGACCAAGAATATGGTTCCTAGCTACCTTGGATCATCCTTCGCATTCCTTGCACCTATTGCTGCAGCACAGGCAAGTGGCGGAATGGCTGTTGCACTCGGTGGAGTTCTTGTGACAGGTGTGATCCTGGCTCTTGTCGGACTTCTCATCAATGCAATTGGAATTGGCTGGGTTAACTGGCTACTTCCTCCTATCGTGACCGGTTCAATTGTCATGATTATTGGTCTTAACCTTGCTGGCGCTGCCAATAACAACTTCAAGGCTGCGCCAGTCACAGCGATCATTACATTGGCAGCTGTTGCAATTATTGGCGCAGTTTCCAAGGGATTCTTGGGCCGCATCAGTATCTTCGGTGGAATCATTGTGGGTTACGCATTTGCGGCAACTCAAGGAGACATCAACTTCGATGGTGTCAAGGCCGCAAAGTGGTTCGCACTTCCAACCTTTACCTCCCCATCATTTGATACCAATGCAATCCTGCTCTTCCTGCCCGTAGTTCTTGTCCTGATTGCAGAGAATGTGGGTCACGTTAAGGC
>WLJF01000042.1 GCA_009701945.1 Actinomycetota bacterium | reverse complement strand
GGATTCCGCGCAGCAACAATTCATGGCGATCTTGGACAATCTGCCCGTGAAAAGGCTTTGAATGACTTTAAAGCTGGAAAATCAGATGTTCTGATCGCAACAGATGTTGCAGCTCGCGGAATTGATATCGACGGAATTACCCACGTCATCAACTACCAATGCCCTGAAGATGAGAAGACTTATGTTCACCGCATTGGTCGTACCGCTCGCGCAGGAGCAGCGGGAATTGCAGTCACATTTGTTGACTGGGATGAGCTCGCTCGCTGGAAGATGATCGACACGGCTCTTGTACTCGGATTGCCAGAACCAGTAGAGACATATTCATCTTCTGAGCACCTCTTTGAAATGCTCAATATCCCCGCAGGATCTACAGGGCGTATGACAAAGAAGAGCGCCACTGCGGTTGATAAACCCAAGAGTGATAAACCCAAGAGTGATCGACCAAGAAGTGAGAAGGCGGTTGAGCCAAAGAAGCCAGCAGCCGATCGTGTAAAACGCGAACGCACTCGCACAAAGCGAATTTCTGAGTAATTAACTTGCGGCAAATGCCTTAATTGCATTTGCCAACATCTGAACGGCAATCGCAGCAAGCAAGAGACCTGCAATGCTTGCAAGAAGTGTGACCCCTGAATCCTTGATCAGACCAACAATCTTTGTCGATGCCATTAAGACTGTTCCAATAATCAGGTGAACAGCCAAAATAGCAATTACCAGACCGAGAATCTGAGCATTGGTATCTGCTTTCTGCACATAGATCATCGTGGCAACGATTGCTCCAGGACCTGCAAGAAGTGGTGTTCCCAGAGGAACCATTCCAATGTTGTTGCTTGAATTTTCTGTACCAGTGTTCTTGTTGCCAGTTAATAGCTGCAGAGCCACATAGAGAAGTAGCAAGCCACCAGCTGCTTGCAGTGCTTCAATCGAAACATTCATGTAATCCAGAATGAAGCGGCCAAAGAGAGCAAAGCTTGCAATAACAAAGAGTGAAACACCTGCTGCCTGCCAAGCAAGACGCACGCGCTCACGTGGTGACTTATCGCCGACAAGTCCCAAGAAAATTGGTGTGGCGCCCGGTGGATCCATGATCACAAAGAGTGTGACAAAAGCTTGCGTGGCAAAGGTAACTGCTCCGAGTGAATTCATTTCTTAACAACCCTTCGCGCATCTGCAAGTGACTCTAATTGTTCCCATTGTGCCTGATGAGTTGTGTTTTCTGCTAACCCATTAAGTTTGCCTGTTCCGTGATAATCACTTGAGCCTGTAATAACGAGATTTAGCTCCCTAGCAATTGCAGTTAAGGTGTTTTGTTCATCAGCGCTCTGATCTCGATGATGCACTTCTATTCCATTGAGCCCTGCTGCAACAAGATCAGAGAAGGTTGATGCTGTAATGATTTGGCCGCGGCGAGAGGCAAAAGGATGGGCAATCACAGCAACTCCCCCAGCTTTGCGAATTACTCGAATTGCATCGACTGGTGTGGGTGCAGCGTGAGTGACATAGTATTTTGATTCATTATTGAGTAGATCTAAGAAAGCCTCATCACGTGTTGCTACAACACCATTTGCCACAAGCGCATCAGCTAAATGAGGCCGTCCTACTGTGGCACCTTCTGGGGTCGCACGGTAAACATCATCGAGTGAGATATTAATTCCATCTGCGCTCATGAGTTCAACCATCTTGCGCATGCGAGGAACACGCGTATCGCGTGAATCTGAAAGCATTTGCTGCATCTGACTGTTCTTGCCATCGAAGAGAAGTCCAAGCATATGAACGCTGATTCCATCTGTTGTAAGACAGGAAATTTCTGCACCCAGCACGAGTTCTATCTGAGGTTGAATAGCAGAGACAGCTTCTTCCCACCCAGCAGTTGAATCATGATCAGTAATGGCAAGTGTTGTAATCCCTGCAGCTAACGCCTTCTTTACGAGCGCAAAGGGAGCATCTGTTCCATCGCTACAGGTTGTATGGGTGTGAAGGTCAATCATTGTTCTGTCATCACACTTTCTGGTCTAGTACGCAAGACGACAAGTATGCATCCAAGAAGAATAAGAATCACACCAGGAATAATGGACAGAGTTGGTTGCTTACCAATTTTAAAGACCAATGACACAATCGCTGCGACAGGAACTTCAAAGAAGACAATCATGGAGACGACTGCAGGTGACACGCGCTTTAAAGTCATGTTAAACATTGTGTGGCCAAGGATTTGAGCTCCAATAATCAATCCCAGCAAAATCCACCATTCGCGTAGAGCGAATCCGACGATGTCATACCCTGACAAGAGAGCCATTGGCAGTGCTGTCATTGCACACACGAAATAACAAATAGTCGTATAAGAAGTAGTCGCAAGGGTTTGTTGAGCACGGGAACCAATCAACATATAGGCAGCAGCGAGCGCTCCTGAAATCAACGCTGCAAGATCGCCCATAAATGATCTGCGATCTAGTTGAAGGTCGATGCCCGTTACAACAACTACTCCAGTGAAGCTTATGAGCATCCCAAGCCACGCCTTTGTCGGAATATGTCCACCCGTGAGCTTTACAAAGAAGGCAGCAAAGATTGGTTGTGTTGCAACAATCGCAGTTCCGGCCGTAACACTTGTCATGCGCATCGATAAGAAGAAGCCGACGAAGTGAACAGCAAGCACAATGCCAGCCAACACAGCCCACTTCACACCACTGCGATCTAATTTGTGGCGAAGAGCAAAGGGCAGAGTCATGAAAGAGCCACCGAGATTGCGCCAGAAAATTAAGGTCGGAACAGGCATGGCACTGAGTGCAATCAGAGGGCCAGATGAGCCAATTCCAAATATGCCGATTATCAGGCGAATGAGGTCAGGTCGTGCGGGCAGCTCAGTGTGGTTATGAACCGTTGCTTTCTGGGCCTGCGACATAAGGCAAACCTAGTCGATACCTCAACGGTTACTCTTATCCCATGAGCGGAAATAACATCAATCGCATATTTCTCGCCCGTCTTGCTGGAACTGCAGTTTTTGACCCTAATGGGGATCCTGTTGGCAAGGTGCGCGATGCTGTCGCGACCCTTCGTTCGAATAACCAATCACCTCGAGTACTTGGTTTAGTCGTTGAAGTGCCTCTACGTCGTCGCGTCTTTGTTCCCATCACACGCGTTACCTCTATTGAATCAGGCGCCGTCGTCATTACTGGTTTGCTCAACATGCGACGTTTTGAAACACGTGCTGGCGAGATGTTAGTACTCGGAGATTTACTCGATCGCACTGTGGCACTGGCAGACAATGATGAGAATGTACTTGTCGAAGATATGGCGATGGAGCAGAACCGCACAGGTGATTGGCTCATCACTCGCGTTCACATTATGCGCAAGGGACGTGGACTTCGTCGCAAAGGTGCAACTTCAACTGTCACATGGGAAGAAGTTACTGGTTTTGCTCAACATGAAACCAACCAAGGAGTTTCAAACCTTCTTGCCACCATTAGTAATTTGCGCGCTGCTGACTTAGCTGCAGTGATTCAAGATTTAGCCCCTAAGCGCCGCGTTGAAGTGGCACGTGCTCTCGATGACGAACGCCTTGCAGATGTTCTAGAAGAGATGGATGAATCAGAGCGAGTTGCGCTCATGGCAGAACTTGAAGGCGAGCGAGCTGCAGACATTCTTGAAGAGATGGATCCCGATGATGCTGCTGACTTGCTCCGAGAAATTGGCGAAGAGCGTGCTCAAGAATTGATCGGGTTGATGGATCCTGAAGATGCTGAAGATGTTCTGCGCTTGATGACATATGAGGATTACTCAGCGGGCGGAATGATGACAACCGAACCAATCGTGATGTCAGCTGATTACACAGTTGCCGATGCACTTGCTGCTGTCCGCCAGAGTGAGATATCTCCAGCCCTTGCATCACAGGTATTTATCGCTCGCCAGCCATTAGAGACTCCAACAGGTCGTTTCATTGGAATGGTGCATTACCAGCGCCTACTGCGCGAACCACCTTCAACCCTTCTTGGCTCCATTGTCGATACCAATACGCAGGGCGTAAATCCCGACGCATCCTTGCATGCTGTTTCGTCATACTTAGCTAGTTATAACTTGCTCTCACTGCCTGTTATCGACGCTAATGATCGCCTCTTAGGCGCAGTCACTGTCGATGACGTGCTGGATCACCTACTGCCAACTAACTGGCGCCACGATCACAGAGATTCTGCTGCAACAACTGCAGCTCTTGAGAGCATTGACACTAATTTCACCGAGGAGGTGTAACGATGGCACGCAACTTTGGTTTGGATACACCGCGCGAGACTCGTCGCTCACTCCGTGGAAATATTGATCCTGAGACATTCGGTCGCCTCTCGGAACGCTTTGCACGTTTCTTAGGTACTGCTCGCTTCTTGGTCTATATGACAGCATTTGTTGTCAGCTGGGTTCTATGGAACACATTGGCACCAAGAGATATTCGCTTTGATACTTATCCATTTATTTTCTTGACGCTGATTCTTTCTCTTCAAGCATCGTATGCCGCTCCTCTGATTTTGCTTGCCCAAAATCGCCAAGCGGACCGTGATCGCATCGCTCTCAATGAAGACCGTGCACAGAATGCTCGAAGCATTGCCGATACTGAATATCTCACTCGCGAACTTGCAAGTCTGCGCATCGCATTGGGCGATGTTGCAACCCGTGATTACCTAAGAAATGAACTGGGTGATCTTGCTAAAGAGATTGTTGAAGAGCTACGCAAGCCCGAGTCTGACGCCAAGTAAAGACTTTTCGCGAACAATTAACTGAGCAACTATTGCCTCGATAGCTTTTGCACTTGGACTCTCAGGTGCTGAGATCACAACAGGTGAACCTGCATCTCCACCTTCGCGCAAATCTGGACTAAATGGAATCTTTCCCAATAGTGGAACATCAGAGCCAACTAATTGTGAAAGACGACGAGAGGTTTCTTCTCCCCCACCTTCACCAAAGAGGGATGTGAGCTCGCCACATTTAGCACATGGGTATGCAGACATATTTTCAATTACGCCGATGACTCGTTGGTGGATCTGATGTGCGATACGTCCAGCGCGCTCTGCAACTTCAGCTGCTGCGACCTGTGGAGTTGTCACAACAACAATCTCTGATGAAGGCACTAATTGCCCTAAAGAAATTGCGAGATCTCCAGTTCCTGGTGGAAGATCGATGTAGAGAAGGTCGAGATCGCCCCAATACGCATCAGAGAGCAGTTGCTCAAGAACGCGATGCAGTAGCGGTCCACGATAGGCAATCGCATCAGATCGCTCAGGCTTAAACATCTCCATAGAAACCGTCTTCACCCCGAAGGATTCAAGGGGAATAAACATCTGATCGATTGCAGTGGGGCGCTGGCCGATAAGACCCATCAATCGAGGGATTGAGTGGCCATAAACATCGGCATCAAGAATTCCAACACGTAGCCCTTTTTGAGCAGATGCAACTGCAAGATTGGCAGTCAGTGAAGATTTACCAACTCCACCTTTGCCAGATGCAACTCCGATAACGCGAGTGAGTGAATCTTTTTGTGCAAAGGAGATAAAACTCTCTCGACCATTGCGAAGTAACTTCTTAATGTTCGCTCGTTGTTCTTCATCCATCACACCGAATGTGAGTTCTATGGCAGAGATGCCTTCGACAGCAGTAACTGCGCTTTCAATATCTTTCTGCAAGCGATCGCGCATAGGACAACCCGAAATTGTCAGAAGAATTTCTAGGTGAGCAGTTGAACCTTTAATTTCAACAGATTTGACCATCCCAAGCTCAGGGAGAGCTCTGTGAAGTTCAGGGTCTTGAACGGTTGCAAGTGCTGCGTGGACTGACTCAAGAACTGTCATAGAAGATCAGGATCTATCGTGCTCGTGCGCTTCGGTGTCGATGGTAAATCGTCATCATCGAGAGCACTTGATAGCTGCTTCTTAATAAAAGTCTTTGGATTGAGATCTGTCGGTTTGAGATCTTCAAATCCTGGACCAAGATTCTCTTTGAGCTCTTCAGTCGCTTTCGATGCCATTTCGCGTACTCGCTTCACAAACTTTGCAGCATCCACTGCAAAATTAGGTAGCCGCTCTGGACCAATCAAGATCATGGCAAGTATTGCAAGGCCAACTAACTCGCCTGCACCAAAATCAAAGAACATAGTGGTGAACCTTACTCTGCTACTTCGAAGCCGTCAGCGTCAGAGTTGTGCTCTTGCTTTCAGAGCCACGCTTATATGTCACAGTGACGGAGTCTCCAACGCTAAGGGAACGAATGGTCACGATGAGCTCTTCTGGGGAAGTTATTGGGCGGCCATCGATCGCTGTGATGATGTCGCCGGCTTTCAAACCAGCTTTGGCTGCAGGTCCACCTGGCAAAATTGCCTGTGCATTCTTTGCAATCATGGCGCCATCGCCTGAGAAATTCATATCGACAGAAATTCCCATTATCGGGTAGGTGGCTTTACCGTTCTTGATTAACTGATCCGCAGTCTTGCGCGCTTGATTGATGGGGATTGCAAATCCCAAACCAATAGAGCCTGATTGAGAGTTAAAGCTTGAACCAAGGGATGCAATTGCAGAGTTAACACCGATGACTG
>WLJF01000041.1 GCA_009701945.1 Actinomycetota bacterium | reverse complement strand
GGGGTGCTGCATCTGGCTCAATTAATTACGAGATAGTGACACGAATTGGTCCACGTGTGCCTAGAATCTATTCAGCTCATGTCTACTAATACGCCCCTTCTTCACGCCGAACGAGTCTCTGTCTCCTTCGGAGGACTTCGCGCTCTGCATGATGTTTATCTGCAATTGAATGAGAATGAAGTTGTTGGGGTTATTGGTCCAAACGGTGCTGGCAAGACAACTCTCTTTAACGCTATCTGCGGTCTTGTCACTCCAGATTCAGGAACATTCTCCTTTGAAGGTAAGCAACGTTCATGGCCACGCACAGATGAACTAGCAGATCTTGGTATTGCACGAACTCTGCAAGGAGTCGGTCTTTTTCCGGACCTGACAGTTCTTGAGAATGTCATGATTGGTGCTCAGAAGTTTGCAAAGACTGGTTTGATTTCTGCAAGCTTTGGACGCAATACAAAAGATGAAGCAGATCTTGCAGATCGTTCTATGGCCGCCCTTGAGCGCGTTTATGCAGGAGCACTTGCCCACCGCCGCGCAAACACACTTTCTTATCCTGATACTAAGCGAGTAGCTATTGCACGAGCACTTGTCAGTGAGCCAAAGGTATTGATGCTTGATGAACCCGCAGGTGGATTGGGTCCTCAAGATATTGAATGGATGAATGGACTGATCCGTAATCTCGCCGTTCATATGTCAGTCTTAATTGTTGAACACCATATGGATGTAGTGATGTCAGTCTGTGATCGCCTCTATGTTCTTAACTTTGGTGAAGTGATTTCAAGTGGATCGGCAGGTGTTGTGCGCCGTGATCCAGCAGTGATTGCCGCCTACCTTGGAACGGGGGCATAAGTTGAGCCTGATCGTGAAAGATTTAATTGTTGATCATGGTGCCATTCGCGCTATTAGCGAAGTCTCTTTCACCGTCGAAACTGGAAAGCTCTCTGCAGTCATTGGCGCCAACGGTGCTGGTAAATCGACTTTGCTTCGCACTCTTTCAGGTTTAAACAAAGCAACTGAAGGAAGTGCGCATTGGGGTGAGCATAATCTCTTGCATGGCAAACCAGAATCTCATGTGCGAAGCGGTGTCTCGCACGTCTCTGAAGGAAAGTCAGTTGTTGCAGAACTTACCGTTGAAGAAAATCTCGATTTAGGAGCGCTCTGGCGTCGCAATAAGAAGGAAGCTGCAGAATCTAAGAAGCAAGCCCTTGAACTCTTTCCACGTTTAGGTGAGCGCCTTAGCCAGCGTGCGGATACGTTATCCGGCGGAGAACGTCAGATGCTTGCAATCGGTCGCGCTTTAATGTCTAAACCAAATCTCTTGCTCCTTGATGAACCCTCACTTGGACTTGCTCCTCTTGTCATTGAACAGATTTTTCAGACTATCCGCGGAATTGTGGACTCGATGGGTCTGACAGTTGTCTTGGTTGAACAGAATGCAATGGGGGCTCTGAAGATTGCAGATACTGCAGTTGTTCTTAACCTAGGACGTGTTGCAACATCTGGAAGCGCAGCAGATCTCATCGCCGACCCAGCAGTGCGCGCTGCTTACTTGGGGTACTGATGATCCAATTTATTAATATGCTCTTAATCGGAATCGGTGCTGGTTCTATTTATGCGCTGATGGCGATTGCCATGGTTTTAGTTTGGCGCTCAACGCGAGTAATCAATTTTGCTCAAGCTGGAATGGCTCTGCTCTCTACCTATATTGGTTTTGAGTTGGTACAGAAAACTGGAAACTTTTGGATTGCGCTTCCACTAGCGATGATTCTTGGTGCTCTCTTTAGCGCATTGGTTGAAATTCTCTTAATCCGAACTCTTATTAAACACAGCACTTCCGGACCTGTTGCCGGCATAGTTCCGATTATCGCCACTTTAGGGTTACTTGGATTTATTCGAGCAAGCATTGGATTTATTTGGGGAAATCAAGATATTCAGATTCAACCACCACTTTCAAAAGTTGGATTCAAAGTGGGCGAAGAGACCATCGCGCTCTCGCCAATGAACTTACTGGTTCTGCTCACAGTTGTTGGAATGGTGGTCGTACTTGGGTTTATCTTCCAGAAGACTAATTTGGGTCTGTCTCTGAGGGCATCGGCATATTCGCCTGAGATCGCACAGCTTGCTGGAATTAGAGTGGGAGCAATTCGCACTATTGGATGGGCGATTGCGGGAGCAGCAGGAGCTGCAGCGGGACTTCTACAAACGGTGAATGGAACGGGCGCTGTTTCACCAGATTCTCTTGAATTTAGTCTTCTACTAACCTTTGGATTTATTGCAGCAGTTATTGGTGGACTTGAATCGCTACCAGGTGCAGTCCTTGGCGCTGTGGTCCTCGGTTTAGTTTTAGCTGTAGTTCAGATTTATATCAGTGGAACTCTTGTCTTCATGGTTGCCTTTGCTCTTCTCTTGCTTGTGCTTTTAGTGCGCCCTCAAGGATTTATCGGATCAAAGGCAGGTCGCCGTGCTTAAGAAACATCCACTCTTTACCTTCATTGTCTTTGGAGCCGTTCTCTTTCTCTTAAGTAATAGAGTCGATGAGCTACGTGTCTTCCAAGGAGCAACAGTTGCAATCTATGTCATTGCAATTGCTTCAATAATTCTTCTTACCGGTTATTCCGGTCAAGTTTCATTGGGTCATGGCGCCCTTCTTGCAATTGGCGGATATGCAGCAGCACTTTCGCGCAATGAATGGGGAGCACCAGTCTGGTTAACATTCTGCATCGCTGTGCTTGCTGCAGCACTCGGTGGCTATCTCCTTGGATTAGCAGCGGCTCGATTAAGTGGTCCTTACTTAGCTGGCACAACTCTTGCACTTGCTATTGGTCTTCCATCGATTGCAAATCAATTTACTGTTCTTGGTGGAGAGCAAGGACTGCTCTTTGATATTGGAGTACCACCAACATTTCTTGGAGAAGATTTCACTCAATACAAGTGGTTCTTCTGGATTGCATCCCTGGCTGCCCTCATCGCCATTTATTGGTTACGAAATGTTATGAACTCTCGTTACGGTAGGAGCTGGAAGGCTGTGCGAGGAAATGATGTTGCAGCCGAACTTGCAGGTATAAACGTGGGGCGCAATAAAGTGCTCGCATTTACCGTCAGCGCAGGCCTTGCAGGCCTTGCAGGAGCCCTTTTAGCCATGACCATCAGCACGGTCTCACCCGGCGCCTTCCCTCTAGCCCTCTCATTTTCTCTAGCGACAGGCGCAGTGCTATCTGGCGTAACTACCCTCGGAGGCGTAATGATTGGGGCAGTGACACTGGTAGCGATACCTGAGATCGTCGATACGGTCGTAAGCCGTTTCGAAAGCTCAGAGAGCGTTGCCAATAACTTGCCCGGTCTCTTGGTTAGTACGTTACTGATTTTGACAGTGCTCTTTGTCCCAAATGGCCCTGTCGAACAAATGCGTGCGCGCCATGAAAAGCGAGCAAAGCGTTAGAACATCCCTTTAGGGAAATACCTAGAGGCCCTCGATGGAAGGAATGACATGATCCGAACAAATCGTCGGAAGTTAGCTCTAACTTCTGCGGTGCTAGCAGTTGCAGCAATGACGGCTAGCTCGTTACCAGCACAAGCAGCATCTGATCCAGGTTTAACTTCGACAACAATCAAGTTGGGCATCACTGTCCCACTGACTGGTATCGCATCTCCTGGCTATAACAAGATTCCAGGCGCAATGAAGGCGTACTTCGATTACGTCAATGCAAATGGTGGAGTAAATGGTCGCAAGATTACTTTGGTAGTCAAAGATGACCAATACATCCCAACAACTGCTGTCGCCAAGGCGAACGAGCTCATCTTGAAGGATAAAGTCTTTGCTCTTGTTGGAACTCTTGGAACCGCGAGCACAAAAGCGATTTCAGCTTCAACACAGCTAGCAAAGCGCGGCATCCCATCACTCTTCGTTAACACAGGATTTAGTGGATTCGCAGATAAGAAGGCATACCCAACAACATTCTCAATCCTTCCTTCCTATCAAATGGAAGCAAAGATCATGGGTAAGTTCCTGAAAGATAAGTATGCAGATAAGAAGCTTGCACTTATCTATCAGGATGATGACTTCGGTCGCGATGCGCTCGCAGGCTTTAAGCAGGCAGGCATCACATTCGGAACATATATTCCTTACGCATCAGGATCACAGTCACTTCCTGCAACAGGTGCTGGCTGGATCTCAAAGCTGAAGGCATCTGGCGCTGAAGTAACAGTTCTCTTCGGTGTCTCATCAGCTTCAACTGCAGCTCTTGCAAATGCATATGCAGCTCAGTTCAAGACTCAGTGGGTACTTGGCTCAGTTGGTGGCGATGCAACAACAATCGCAGCTACTAACAAGGCATACGTTCCACTTCTTTACGGCGCAAAGGGCTTCTCATTCGCTCCTGCACCAACAGATGCAACTGATGAATACATCAAGTTGTTCCAGTCAATCTATGCAACAGCTCAGCCAACACAGACTTTCGACAATAACGTTGTCGCAGGTATGTCTAATGCATTCGTAGCAGTGCAGGCTCTGCAAGCAGCTGGATCAAACCTCACACGTGCAGGCTTGATTAAGACTATCGAGGCAAAGGGTGCATCTTTTGCTAACCCATTCCTTACTCCACTTGGTTATTCAGCAACATCTCACGTAGGTGCAACTGGATACTGGATTGGTACATACGACCCAACTGGTGCTCTTAAGCCAGATGGCGGCAAGTACACCGTGTACACCACAGACTCAGGCGCCGGACCAGTTGTTGAATCAACATACAAGCGTCCAGCAATGCCTGCGAAGGGATTACCAAACTAATGAAAATCTCATTTAAAAAATCACGCGTAATAACAACTGTTGCATCTGCAGCACTTGTTGCTACAGCAGTCATCGGAATCCCATCAGTTGCTCAGGCAGCTGACCCACAGTGCGCAACTGCTAGTTATGTAACTCAGTGCGCAGGTGCGGGTGCTGATGGCGCTCCTTACCTCATGATCGCAGCAGCGAACTTCAACGGAACAGTATTTATCTGGTCCCACGGAATTCGCCCAGCAATCAACATCCCAGCAACTCTTGCACCAGTTGGCCCATACACAATTACCAATGCGGCTGAACCTGGTCCTCGTACATCTTCAGGTGATCTCTCTGTAGTCAACGCACTTGTTGCAGCTGGCTACGGCGTTGCAGGTTCTGGTTTCTCTCGACAGAGCTTGAACGTTAAGGAAGCACTTGCTGCAAACGTTGAGCTAATTGCTGCATTTAAGAAGAAGTTCCCAACGACAAAGAAGGTTGTTGCGTGGGGAGATTCTCTTGGATCAATGCACTCACAGAAGCTTGCTGAGACAAACCCTGATCTCGTAGATGGCGTTGTCTTGTCTTGTCCTGCTGCTAACCCAAGTGATGCGATGATCAATTACTTCGGTGATGCACTCTACGGATTTAAGGCTTTCTTTGATCCAAGCATCAAGGTTGGTGGATATTCAACTGACCCAGTAACTCGTCAAGCAGAGCAGTTAGCTAATATCGGTAAGGTTCTTACCGTTCTTGGAAAACTCTCTGGCGGACTTTCATCTGGCGCATGGCCAGATACAGCAAGCCCTGCAGGTAAGGCACTTCAGGCAGCTGGCATCCCATCACGTTCTGCACTTCTCTTAGTCGGATCGATGGCTGGAATTCCAACTCGAAGCAAGCACGTTGATGGAACTTCAGGTCCAGCAGGTGCTGCTGAGACTTATCCATTAGCTGTTGCTCCAGCTGTGGCAATTCTTGAAAACATGGGAACTGTCGGAGTTGCTGGAAGCTTGCTTATCGCAGATGGTGAATTGCTCACAGGTGGAAAGGTATTTGATAACTCAAAGACTGATTACGCAGCTCGTGTTGCATCAGATCGCGATATCTACTCATTCGCATTCAGTGGAAACTCTGCAGTTGACGCCATGCTTGGCGCACTAGCTGCAACTCCACGTGAAACAGCAGATGCTGCAGCTGTTGCAAAGATTCCTGGACTCATTGGTCTTAAGGGAACGATTGCAAAGCCAACAGTGATCATGGCTGCTGAATCAGATGAGTACACACCTGCATCAATTGCACAGTGGTATATCGATGGTTATGACGCACAATTTGCTGCAGCTAAAGATGCTGCAATTGCTGCTGCAAAGAGCTCACGTAGCTACCAGGCACCAGTGAATAAGTTGGTCATGCTTTGGGCAAAGACTGCTCCTAAGTACTCCAAGTTCACTGCTGCTGGTTCACCTGATCTTGGCGCCACAATCGGTGCCGGTACAGGTCACTGTAACTACACCTCGGCTCAGTACATCGCCGCTGCGAAGATGGTTGCAGGAGCGATAAACACAGGTAAGTTCCCTAACCAGGGACCAATCGTTACCGCTGCTAAGAAGGTCGGCTTGTCTTATGACAAGAAGTTCCGCGTTCCGACATTCAAGTCACTCGCGTAACACATAAGTTAAGTAGAGAAGGGCCCTGGGAGACCGGGGCCCTTCTTCTTTTTATTGAACTATCCTCAACCAGTGAAGATAACGACAGCTGCCGATATGCATGCGCTCGGCAAAAGCATTGGTGCGCAATGCGTAGCTGGCGATCTCATCCTTCTCAATGGCCCACTCGGTGCTGGCAAAACTGTTCTTGTGCAAGGAATTGGCGATGCCCTCGGAATCGGTGATGTCACATCTCCCACCTTTGTTATCTCTCGTATTCATAAGGCGCCACTTC
>WLJF01000040.1 GCA_009701945.1 Actinomycetota bacterium | reverse complement strand
CCAAAGAAGGCGGCAGATGCGCTGACATGGGTCGTGCGTGAGATGGATCTTCGCTATGAAGATTTAGCAACATTTGGGTTTAGGCATATCGATGATTTCAACAAGGCCGTGCGAGCTGGAAAAGTTGTTGCACCTCCTGGTTCTGATCGTATTGTTGAGCCTTATCCATACCTTCTTGTCATCATCGATGAGCTTGCAGATCTGATGATGATTGCAGCACGTGAAGTAGAAGAATCTGTCGTGCGCATTACTCAGCTTGCACGTTCTGCCGGAATTCACTTAGTACTTGCAACACAACGTCCTTCTGTCGATGTTGTGACCGGTCTTATCAAGGCAAATGTTCCTTCCCGTCTATCTTTTGCAACTTCTTCCTTGGCCGATTCACGAGTAATTCTCGATAGCCCGGGTGCTGAAAAACTCATTGGGCAAGGAGATGGCCTCTTCATTCCAATGGGTGCAAGCCGTGCTATCCGTATTCAAGGTGCATATGTGTCAGAGCGTGAAATTGAAGCGGTCACTATCCATGTAAAGAAACAACTATCTCCGCGTTATCGCGATGATGTCACTCAAGTAGCTCAAGCCAATAAGAATATTGATAAAGAGATCGGTGATGATCTTGAAATTCTCATCCAGGCAGTGGAACTTGTTGTTGGAACTCAATTTGGATCAACATCTATGTTGCAACGCAAACTTCGCGTTGGTTTTGCAAAAGCTGGACGTTTAATGGATCTGATGGAATCTCGAGGAATCGTCGGGCCATCAGAAGGTTCCAAGGCTCGAACCGTGATGGTAAAACCCGATGAACTCGATTCAGTCCTTGCAACCCTGCGCGATTACTAAAATTCACCTTCCGTTGGGTGCAATTTAGGGGTGATATCACTCAATAGTGACACCTTTCAATAAATCACCCAGGAGTCTAAAGTTAGAATTGGATTCAGGTAATTCCCCATAGCAAGGCGGCAGACAATGACTCTTGGAAGCACAATTCGTGATGCTCGCGAAGCCGCGCGCATAAGTCTTGAGTCGCTCTCAGATTCAACCAGTATTCGTATGGGTCTCTTAACAGAGATGGAAAACAATAATTTTGCACATTGCGGTGGGGATACTTATGCCCGCGGTCACCTGCGCACCATTGCAAACCGCATTGGATTAAACCCACAAATTCTTCTTGATCTCTATGACGATCAGCATTCAACTGAGAAGCGAGCGATGCAAGATCTTCTTGTCGAAAATAACATTATGCAGGTACCCCGTGAGAAGAAGACAATCTCTTGGAAAGTTCCAGCTCTAATCTCTGTAACCGTTCTCTTCGTCATTGCATCTGCGCAGATTATTACCTCAAATCAAAGTTCTTCACCAGCTCCTGCTCCAACTGTCTCTTCGAGCAAGAGTGCAGCACCAGCACCGACGCCAAGTCAGAGTGCCGCAACAACTGAGAGCGCAGCACCAGCTCCTGCAGTCACAAGTAAGAGCGGTCCAGTCTCACTCACTCTTGTTGCATCCCGTGGAAATTCCTATATTCATATTATTGTCGATGGGAAAACGGCCGAGAAAGGCTCGATGTTTCAAGGCGAAACGAAATCATTTACCGGCAAGAATGTTGTAAGTATTTATCTCAGTAACCCAGCAGGACTTGATCTGACTCTCAATGGAAAGCAATTGCCTCCATTGGGTGGCCAAAATGAAGAGGTTCGTCGCACCTTCCGATAGCATCACCCTCATGTCTCGCACCGTCGCTATTGTCACAATGGGCTGCGCGCGCAACGAAGTAGATTCCGAAGAGCTTGCTGGCCGATTAGCAGCCGATGGCTGGACACTTGTTGAAGATGTTGAATCCGCAGAAGTTGCTGTGGTTAATACCTGTGGATTTATTGAATCAGCAAAGAAAGATTCAGTAGATGCCCTCCTTGAAGCCAATTCCCTTAAAGGCCATGGCGTAACTCGCGCAGTAGTTGCTGTGGGATGCATGGCTGAGCGCTATGGAAAAGAGTTAGCAGAAGCACTTCCTGAGGCTGATGCAATTTTGGGATTTGATGACTATCAAGATATTTCAGCGCGACTTCAATCAATTGTCAGCGGTAATGCCCACACGCCTCACGTTCCACGCGATCGCCGCGCCCTGCTTCCTATCGCACCGGTAGAACGCGCTGCTGCTCGCGATGAGAGTTATGCATCATCCCTGGGTGCTGGTGGCTCACTCTTTCGTAAGCGCTTAGGAAATGCACCGTGGGCACCTCTGAAGATTGCATCAGGGTGCGATCGCAGATGTTCATTCTGTGCAATCCCATATTTCCGAGGCTCATTCATCTCACGACGTCCGACTGAAATCTTGCAGGAAGCAGCATGGCTTGCACAAAATGGCGTGAGTGAACTCTTCTTAGTCAGTGAAAATACAACTTCCTATGGCAAAGACTTAGGTGATCTCAAATTGATGGAGAAGATCCTTCATGAGTTTGCTGAGATCGAAGGCGTGGAGAGAGTCAGGCTTTCCTATTTACAGCCAGCTGAAATGCGCCCGTCACTGCTTCAAGCAATGATCGAAACAGATAAGGTCGCGCCGTACTTTGATCTCTCCTTCCAGCACACAAGCCCCACAGTTTTGCGTCGCATGCGACGTTTTGGTGACTCTGAGAAATTCTTACATCTGATCTCACAAATTCGCGCACTCTCTCCTGAGGCAGGAATTCGTTCTAACTTTATTGTTGGTTTTCCGGGGGAGACGCAAGCAGATTATGGCGATCTTGCAGATTTCATCACGGCAGCAAAGCTTGATGCTGTTGGCATTTTCGGCTACTCGGATGAGGACAACACAGAGGCTCTCGATCTCAGCGATAAAGTTGAGGAAGAGGTCATTCGTGAAAGAGTTGAAGCACTTTCATCTCTTGCAGATGAGATGGTCTCACTGCGCGCACAGGCTCGCATTGGTGAATCCGTACGAGTGCTGATTGAGGATGCTGAACTTCAAGAAGGTCGAGCTGCCCACCAAGGCCCTGAAGTCGATGGAACAACTACCTTTATCGGCACAAATTTTGAAGTCGGCCAATATATTGATGCTGTGGTGATTGACTCAATGGGTGCAGATTTGGTTGCGCAAGTGCAATGAAAGTTCCATCCTTCATCACTCCCAATACTCTGACCGTTACTCGCATTCTTCTTATCCCCTTTGGTGTTTACACGCTTTTCTACGATGGCGGAGATAACACTTCCTATCAGTTGATTTCTTACGCGATCTTCTTCACCTTAGGCATGACCGATATTGTGGATGGCAAGTGGGCCAGACAATCAAATCGAATTACAGCACTAGGCACATTCCTAGACCCAGTGGCCGATAAGGCGCTTATCGGTGCTGCGATGATTTCACTTTCTATCCTTGGGCGCTTTCCTTGGTGGATAACAATCCTCATTCTCACTCGTGAAATTGGAATTACACTCTTTCGTCTATTTGTGATCAAAGGTGGAGTCATTCCTGCAAATAAGGGCGGCAAGCTCAAGACCCTCATGCAGAATTTCGGAGTCGGTTTCTTTATACTCCCGCTTCCATCATGGCTTGACTGGTTTAAGTATGGATTTATCAGCATCGCAATTATCTTGACGATTACTTCAGGATATGACTACTTACGCTCTTGGTATAAGAAGCGATAGATTCATGCTTATGCCAACACAGGCCCATGCGCGGACCATCATCGAAAAGCTTCGCTCTCGCAACGAGAGCGTCTCTGTCGCGGAATCTCTCACAGGCGGAGGACTTGGTCAAGAGCTCACTCGCATTCCTGGTGCATCTGAAGTTTTCCTGGGTGGCATCATCGCCTACACAACTGATGTGAAAGTAAATTTCCTTGGAGTTCCGCGTTCGACAATTGAGGCATATACCGTTGTCAGCGAAGAAGTTGCGATAGCGATGGCAGAAGGTGCACGAAAGAAAATTGGAAGTACCTGGGCAATTTCAACAACGGGAATTGCTGGCCCTGGTGATTACTTGGGAATCCGTGAAGGAACAGTCTGGATCGCCATCGCAGGACCTGTGAACCAGACCCTTCAACTGACCCTCGATGGCGGGCGTGATGGCGTGCGAGAGGGGGCTATATCCAGCGCGATAGGCACCTTTGCCCGTATCCTTAGCTAACGCAGAAGAGGTAAGGAGGAAAGGCAATGGCGCTATTACGTGAAGCAGTTGGTCACACACTTCGCGATGCCCGCACCTCACAATCTCGCACACTTCGCGATGTTGCGCGTCAAGCACGAGTCTCACTGGGTTATCTCTCAGAAGTAGAACGCGGACAGAAGGAAGCATCATCAGAGCTACTTAATGCAATCTGTGAAGCACTCGGTCTTACCTTGTCATCTGTGATGACTGGCGTTACACACGAACTCAAATCTCGTGAAAGCGCAAAGCTCTCCGTTGTCGACGCAGCCTAAGTACGCCTTGCAAGGCGGAATTCATCGTCGCACCGAGAGCGCAATTCTCGAAGGCACTAAATCACTCATTGCTCTCCACGGGATCTCGAATATCTCCATGATCGATATTGCAGATGCATCTGAAGTATCTCGCGCAACTCTCTATAACCATTACCGCGATAAGAACGCAGTCCTTGAAGCTCTCGTAACTTTAGAGGTAGAAAAGTTAGTCGAGCTCGCACAACGCTCTGGAACTCCTGCAGATGCGCTTGAGACTTTATCAAAGGCGATCTCATCAGATAGTGCACTTGCTTCCATGCGCATCCACGATGCTGAAATGCTTATTGCAATCATGTCTCACGCTGAAAATCCGCTCTATCTCGTTCTTGCTACATGTATTTATGAGGCAACAAAATCTGAGGCAGGAACCGGACTTGCGATGCGTTGGCTACTGGGGCAGGTCATGCAACCTATAACGCCAAAGCAATCTCGCGAACAAGCTGAACTCCTTGTAGAGCGCACGCTCTTTTAGCGTATGCGCATCTCAGATCTACGGGAAAAACTTGTGCTCTCATTTGGCGAAGCATGGGCGCCATCGTTCTCACAAGATATCGCCATCAGTGAACTTGGCTCCATGACAGTTAATGAAGCACTGACCGCAGGGCGCGAAGCAGATGAAATTTGGAAAGCTGTGTGTAAGCAGTGCCCTTCTGAAACTCAGAAATATCGCTACTAATGCCTGTTACCTCTAGCGTCATTGCACGAGCGCCCGGTCTTCCAGCACTAGTACTCGTGCACGGCCTTGGCTCTGCCGGAAATATCTGGAAGACGCTGCATGAAGGGCTAGAGACAACTTTTACTATCTATCCCGTTGATCTTCCAGGCCATGGAAGTGCACCCCTTCATGATGAAAGCCTTGATCCACGCTCACTTGCTCACGCAATCGTTACAGCATTGGAGAAAGATCACGGAGTTAAAGAGTTTCATGTGGCAGGTAATTCATTAGGTGGATGGATTGCGCTAGAACTTGCTGCGCACTATCCAGATCGCATCAAGAGTGTGACAGCACTTGCTCCAGCTGGGTTATGGCATGAAGGCCCCACAAGTAAGTTGCCACCGAGTTTATTAGCGCGCATCCTTGCAAAGATTTCACAGCACTTTCTTCGCCTTGCCTATCATCTGCCACCACTGAAAGCCATGGGCTATAAGAAAATCACCCATCTCTGGAGAGAACTCTCATTCGAATCCTGCAAAGATTCTGTGATTGCGATGGCTCGTTCAGTGGGCTATATGCCTATATGGCGTGCACTGCGCTTTCAGAAATTTGATGCATCAATCCCAGAAAGCATTCCCGTTTCAATCATCTTCGGTGATTACGATTTAACGCTTCCACATCCAAGAGCGCAGCAGCGAGAAGTGGCGCCACGGCATTCACGATGGATTGTTGTAGATAACTGTGCGCATGTAATTATGTGGAACTACCCAAAACTTACCGTTGATTTAATTAAGAAGACTGCTTTCTCGCGCCCCTGATTTAAACAGCGATTACTTCCAAGATCCACGGTTCAAATCCATCGGATGGAGTAAGTGCGCAGGGATATTTCTCAGAGACGATGGCATAGAGATCTTCGGCAGTCTTTGGAACTGAGCGGGACTGCAGTAACCACCGAGTGATTTCACCACGAGTTTTCTTAGACATATGAGTCACAACGGTTCGAACACCATCGACCACCGTTGAGATGCGCACTTCAACAGTGATATCAACGGGTGCGTGCCAGACAGTTTTATAGGTAGAGGACCTGCAATCGACTATGAGCCCTGTCTTAATGGGATCCAGGACTGCAGCTACCGACTCTCGCATTGCCTTGTTATCAATCTTCTCTTTATAACTTTCAATCCGCTGGGATGGGCGAACAACCCCGTACTTGGCCGAGATGATGGCTACGGCTAGCTCACCGCGCTTTCTGGCAGCGGGGGAGAGAGTGGCCCAATCCAGGGCCTGGTAGAGGATGCCCGCATAGACGCTCATGGCGGGGGTGGGTTTATCGGTCTGGATCTTCTTCTCGGAAGGGGGAAGCAGGATCAGCATGCGACACACCCTACTTGTCAGTGGCGCCTGCTACCTTTCGAACAGATGTTCGGATACCCTAAGCAAGTTCAACCAGAGCGGTGCTCAGCCTCCGCCCACAGCGTCTCTATAACGCCAGGGCCGTCGCAGAGAATTTCCGTACCTTCTGGGCCGAATACCAACGGCTGCGCTCGCAGACGTTCGAGATGAAATGGAGAAGACAGTGGCTGCAGAAAAAGCAAAGCCTGAAGATAAGAATG
>WLJF01000004.1 GCA_009701945.1 Actinomycetota bacterium | reverse complement strand
GTCGAATATCGCGCATGGCTGGCAGATATCATCGCTGAATCTGAGCGTCTCTATCGTTCCCAAGCATCAGCACTTTCTGCAGCAGAAGCTGCCATCGCTCAATCACGCGACAAATTGGATTCAGCTTTTGCACGACTAACGAAGATGCAAGCGGTAGTTGATAACTCTCTCAATGAAGATGGAACTGTCAAGAAATCAGCGCCAATTCGTGTTGAGAGCAAGCGCACTCGTGCCGCAATCGCTGCACCTAAGAAAACATCGAAGTCTCCAGCTAAGCGCACTGCTAAGAAAATAGCTCCTAAGAAAAAAACAGCAAAGCGTAAGTAACTCTTATGGCTGCCAATCGCGGTATCCAATACATCCCTGCAATAGATGGACTGCGCGCCGTCGCAGTAATCGCCGTGATGTTCTATCACCTTGGCTTTACCTGGATTCCAGGTGGATTCCTCGGAGTTGATCTCTTCTTTGTGATCTCAGGCTATGTCATCACGCGCCTCCTGCTTGATTCGATTGCACAAAGCGGTGGTCTTGACCTTCGTGGTTTCTATATCGCTCGCGCTCGACGCCTCCTACCAGCCCTCATCTTCATGCTCGTCTCAACAACAATTGCCATAGGAATTTGGGCTCCGGACACTATTAAGCGATTGCTCATTGATACTCCCTTTTCTTTAACCGGGACCATGAATTGGTGGCTAGTTGCTCATCATCAGGATTACTTCGACACCATTGGGCGCCCTCCACTTCTTCAGCACACATGGTCTTTGGCAGTTGAAGCTCAGTTCTATCTGCTCTGGCCGCTCATTCTCTACTTTATTCTCAAGCAATTCGGCAAGAAACATATCCCCTTAGCATCTCTTTTGATTGCAGCAGCATCAGGAATTGCATTGCTCTTTGTTTCTTTCTCACTAGATGCATCAAATGCATCCAAAGTAAGCCATGTTTACTTTGGCACAGATACTCACAGCATCGGACTTTTCCTAGGTGCTGCGCTAGCTGTGAGTTGGATTCCACAAAACTTCACAAAGACCGTTTCAAGGAAAGCGCAAGATTTTATTGATGGCGTCGGGTTCATTGGCTTTATTGGAATCATCGCAGCTTTTCTGCTGATTGATGAAACGCAGCCGACTCTCTATAAGATTGCATTTCCACTCGCTGGGCTATGTGGAGCTGCAATCATTATGTCGGTTGTGCATCCTGCATCGCGCTTTGCTCCGGTCTTACAAAATCCAGTATTTCTCTGGATAGGTGAGCGGTCGTACGCAATTTACTTATGGCACTGGGTCATCTTTCAGGTAACACGTCCCAGCGTTGATCTTGCAGGTAAAGAATGGGCTCTGTATTCACTACGCATTCTGATTGTCTTGGCACTGAGCGACATTTCTTTGCGGTATGTAGAACTACCAATTCGTCGAGGTGTTATTCAATATTGGTTCAAGGGTTTGAAATATCGAACCAAGCGTGAGCGCACACAACAGACTCGCACCTTCTCTGTTATTACTGTCATCGTTCTTCTTCTTGCAGCTTTTGTGAGTGTTCGAGCGCTTGGTATTGCTAACGAACAACGTCAAAAACTCGAAGATTCGCTTTCAGTCAAAGTGCCAGCAGTGAGTGAGATAGTGACAGATGGCCTCTGGGTGACTGGTGATTCAGTGATCTTAGGAATACGTTCACAACTAGGGCAGACCCATCCAATTTCGATTATGAACGCTCGGATTGGAAGACAAGCTCCAGAGCTGCTCGAAGTCATGTTGCAGGATCAAAAGCAAGCATCCAGCGTGCCGGTAATCTTTAACTTAGGTAATAACAATGCTTTGAGCCGTGAACAGACTGTGGCGATCTTTGAGGCTGTGAAAAATCAACCCCGGATTATCGTTGTAAATACCGCTGTTCCTCGCCCATGGCGCGAAGGCAATAACTCACTCATTACCGAAGTAGCTTCTCAATACTCCAACGTCATCGTGGTTGACTGGAACTCGATTTCGGAAGGGCACCCTGAGTATTTCGCACCAGATGGCGTCCACCTAGTTCCTACAGGAGTAGATGTATATGTTGCAGAAATTGTTAAGCATTTAGATTAAAGAAAAAACCCCGCCCACTGAGTGGACGGGGTTTTTGCTTAACTCTTTATTCGAACTGGCCTGCGAATCCGAATGCTTTCGCAACTCCGAGTGAGCCATCTGCATAGACAGCACTTACACGGAATGATGTTGAACCATCTTCAGACTTCTTTGCAAATTCAGCTGCATAAGTTGTTCCTGAAACTTCCGATACAACGTTCCATGCGCCTTGGTTAGAGCGAGTCTCAACTTTGTATCCAGTTACATCTCCAGCTGGTGCCTTCCATGTAATGACCATGACAGCCTTTGAGCTATCTTTCCAATTTCCAATAAAACGTGTTGGTGCTTCGCCTGTTGTTGCTGCGTCGGTAGCAGCTGGAGTTTCAGGTGCTGCTTCCTCAGTCGCTGTTGGCTCTGCTGATTCTGACATTGTTGGTTCTGCAGCTGGTGTCGAATCATCATTATCTTTGCCTGAGTTAGAGATAACAATCGCACCAAGAAGTACTACTCCAACAAGAACTGCTAGAAGAGTCTTACTTGAAGATCCTTGACGAGGAGCTGCAGATGGCGCTGACTTCGCTGCTGCCTTTGGTGCAACAGGAGTTGTTGATACGTTTACACGTGCAGATCCAGTTGTTGGTACTGGTGGCACAACAAACTTAGATGACGCAGACTTTTTCGCAGAAGACTTCTTGACTGCCTTCTTAGGTGCTGCCTTCTTTGTGGTCTTCTTCTTCGCAACGGCCTTCTTTGCAGTTGTCTTTTTTGCAACGGCCTTCTTTGCAGTCTTCTTCTTCGCTACAGACTTTTTGGCGGCTGTCTTCTTTGCAGGAGACTTCTTCGCGGTTGTCTTCTTAGCGGCCTTCTTAGGTGCAGCTTTCTTAGCTGCTGACTTCTTCTTTACTGCCACGGTATATCTCCTTGAGTTAATTGACGCCTGAAATGCCTTTGCGGGTCGAACGGTGGAATATAGGTGAAAGTTTAACCTAGGGTTTTGAGCAAAGTGATCACATGAGGCGCTATTGCACGGAGTGATTTTCCTCGATGGCTAATAGCATCCTTCTCATCCGCGCTCATTTGTGCGCTGGAGAGCTGCAATCCATCTGGGCGGAAGATTGGGTCATAGCCAAAACCATGCTCTCCAATTGGAGCACGAAGAATCCATCCATCGAAGTGAGCCTCTTCGCAGTGACTTCTACCGTCCGGCAGATAGAGCGCAGCAACACAGGTGAAGTGAGCACTTCTCTTCTCATCAGGAACATCTGCAAGCTGATGGAGAACCTTTGCCGTATTTGCAGCATCATCACCATGGCTACCTGCCCAACGTGCAGAATAAATCCCAGGGTCTCCGCCTAGTGCATCAACACAGAGTCCGCTGTCATCTGCAATTGCAGGAATTCCTGCAGCAAGTGACATCTCGCGAGCTTTCTTAAGTGCATTTTCTTCAAAGGTTTTGCCATCTTCAACAACATCATGGAGATCTGGAAATTGATCCAATCCAACTAATTCAATTTCTCCAGGTGCTACTGCATCAAGAATGCGACGGAACTCTTCAATCTTTCCTTTGTTCCGTGTTGCAAGTAAGAGCTTGTGCGCCATTTACTTTGCGAGAGCTTGCTTCTGCAGATTAGTCAGTGTCGCACATCCAGCAACTGCAAGGTCAAGCAAAGAATCTAGGAGTGCGCGATCAAATGGTGCACCTTCTGCAGTTCCTTGGACTTCAATGAATCGACCATCTCCTGAGCAGACAACGTTCATATCTGTCTCGGCGCGAACATCTTCCTCGTAGCAAAGATCAAGCATGGGAACACCATCAATAATTCCAACGCTAATTGCTGCCACTGAATCTGCGAGTGGCTTTGCACTTGACTTTACATGTCCTTGTTTCTGAGCCCATGAGATTGCATCAGCGAGAGCAACATATGCACCAGTAATGGCAGCCGTACGAGTTCCGCCATCTGCTTGGAGAACATCACAGTCGATAACGATTGTATTTTCACCGAGTTCTTTCATATCAACAATTCCACGGAGAGAACGTCCAACTAAACGCGAGATCTCCTGTGTGCGACCTCCGAGTTTTCCCTTCACGCTTTCACGGTCAGAACGGGTATGTGTTGCTCGTGGCAACATCGCATATTCAGAAGTAACCCAACCAGTGCCTGAATCTTTTAACCATCGCGGGACGCCTGGAGAAAATGATGCGACACAGAGAACGCGAGTCTTTCCAAATTCAACTAGCACTGAACCTTCGGCATGATCAAGCCATCCGCGACTTATTTTAATATCGCGAAGTTGATCTACTGTGCGTCCATCGTTGCGTGCCATCTCTTGCCCCATTTTCTTAACTTATTTTGATTAGAGAACTTGGTGTTGCACAGAACCCACTTCAGGTCCCAAGAATCGTCGAGCAAGTACTTCAAATGCTTTGGAATCACCTGTCGCAAGGAACTTATGAGCAGCAGAAGTGCTCGAAGGCGCACGAAGTAGAGAGTTTTCAACGAGTACTCGATAAAGATCTTTTGCTGTCTCTTCAGCGCTAGAGACAAGTGAGACCCCATTGCCCATCACATATGAGATAACACCAGTAAGAAGTGGGTAGTGAGTACATCCAAGAACCAATGTGTCCACTTCAGCATCAATCATGGGCGACAGATAATCGCGAGCCACCTTAGTGATGGCATCCCCTGAGGTTTCACCCCGCTCTACATACTCAACGAATAGTGGGCAAGCGATTGATGAAATCTTTAACTGTGGAGCGGCTGCAAATGCATCAAGATAAGCCTTGGAATCAATAGTTGCCTTCGTACCAATAACGCCTACTTTGCCCGTGCGAGTTGCCGCAACTGCTCGTCGCACTGCGGGTTGAATCACTTCAATCACCGGAACCGAATAACGTTCACGTGCATCACGCAACATGGCAGCACTTGCTGTATTGCATGCAATCACAAGCGCCTTCACGCCTTGATCTACAAGAAAATCAAGAGTTTCAAGTGAGAAGTCGCGGACTTCCGCTAACGAACGTGGTCCATATGGACCACGTGCTGTGTCGCCAATATAAAGCGTTGATTCATTAGGAAGTTGATCGAGTATTGCGCGAGCTACTGTTAATCCACCAACGCCAGAATCGAAAATTCCGATTGGCGCGTTACTCATGCCGCAAGTCTAAGGGTGAGATGGCTTTAAGCCCAAAGAGTCCCGTCGAGCCCTTCGGTCGCTTCAGCAATCTGTGAGCCATAAACGCCTGTAGATAAGTATTTCCAGCCCGCATCGCAGACGATGAACGCAATATCTGCATCTCGGCCATCACGGAGGGCTTCATTTCCCATTGCAATAGCTGCATGAAGAATGGCACCTGTTGAGATACCGGCAAAAATTCCTTCTACTTCAAGTAATTCGCGAACTCGCTTTACTGAGTCTTCGGCACCAACAGAAAAACGACGTGTTAAAACCGTTGCATCATAGAGTTCTGGAACAAAACCCTCCTCGATATTTCGTAATCCATACACAAGCTCGCCATAACGTGGCTCTGCGGCAATGATCTGAATATTGGGATTCTGCTCACGCAAATAACGTCCTGCGCCCATCAACGTTCCAGTTGTTCCAAGTCCTGCGACAAAGTGTGTGATTGTAGGAAGGTCCGTGAAAATTTCCGGGCCCGTGTGCTTGTAATGTGCTTCCGTATTGGCTGGATTTCCGTACTGATAGAGAAAGACATAATCAGGATTTTTCGCAGCAATTTCTTTCGCAACTCGTACTGCTTCATTGGAACCGCCAGCAGCCGGTGACGAGATGATTTCAGATCCCCACATCTCAAGAAGTTGGCGACGCTCTGGGCTTGTGTTCTCAGGCATAACGCAGATGAGTTTGTATCCGCGCACCTTTGCAGCCATCGCGAGAGATATTCCGGTATTTCCACTTGTTGGCTCAAGAATTGTTGAGCCTGGTTTCAAAAGACCATCTCTCTCTGCAGCTTCAATCATGGAAAGAGCTGTGCGATCTTTAATTGAACCCGTGGGGTTGCGATCTTCCATCTTTGCCCACAAACGAACATTCGGAGCAGGAGATAGTCGTGGTAATCCGATAAGCGGTGTGTTACCTACGGAAGATTCGAGGGAATCGTAACGTGCCAAAGTTAGCCGCCAGCGACAGCAGGCAAAATTGTTATTGAATCGCCATCTTTGATTTGTGCATCAAGTCCACCAAGGAATCGAACATCTTCATCATTGACATAAACATTGATAAAACGGCGAAGTGCGCCATTTTCAAGAAGGCGCTCACCAAGACCGGCATAGTTGGCATCGAGATCTGTAATGACTGCAGAAAGTGTTGCACCTTCTGCTTCAACTGACTTCTGGTCCTTTGTGTAGGGGCGCAGAATTGTTGGAATACGAACTTCGATTGACATGGCTTAATTATGTCGAAAAAACGCCACGAACTCTAATTGAAGTCTTTATGCAGTAATTGTGACGGGTTCTTCAGTCACAACCCCATCTACTATGCGATATGAGCGAAACTCTGTTGCAGGTGCAATCTCTTTGCGAGTAGAGACTAAGACGTAATGCGCCCCTGGTTCGCCCGCATAAGCGATATCGGTGCGAGAAGGGTATGCCTCAGTCTCTGTATGTGAGTGATAAATAACAACGATCTCTTCGTCGTTATCGTCGGCCTCACGATAAAGAGATAGCAAATCTTTTGGGTCAAACTCATAAAAAGTTGGTGAATGAGCTGCATTGATCATTGGCTTGTGGCGAAGTGCTTTATTTGAACCAGCAGGACCCAGAATCACTCCACAACATTCATCGGGATACTCAGCACGTGACTGCTCGAGGATTGCGTCCACGAATGCTTTTGATATCTCGAGTGACATGTTGGAATCTTACACAAAATCTACTTACGAACTACCGAGCTGGGATTCTTCATCTTCGTCTGCATCATCAATGAGTGCAGAGAGCAGTGTCTCTTGAAGCCAGCCAAGCCATGTATAAACTGCATAAACACCTCGAAGTGGATCATCAGGGGTTAAGAGTTCTAAGTCTTCATGAGAGTTATTCTCGACCTTTAATCTAACTCCTAGCGCTAATCGAATATCGTTGATGGCTCCCAACCATGCATTCGCATTGTCATGGTCTAGATCAACAGTTCCATCATCAGAAGATTTGAGATGAATACGCATAGAAATTGCATGCGCCTGCTTCTTCTGGCGCAAGGTTGCTTCTGTGTATCTCCGAAATTCAGAAGCATCAACCTGATCTGCATATGCATTCGGTAATAGTCTGTGCAGAACTTCATCTTCAGGTGGAGAATCATGAGAAGTAATTCCAACCATCGCAGCAAGTGGGTCATCATGTCCATGATCTTGGCGCTCAGCTAGAAGTTCAATAATCTGCTCACAAAGATTCAGAAGTACTTCTTTCTCACTGTCAGCAAAAGTTGCAACGTATGAGTGATCGCCGTGGCGCTTAAAACCTTCCGTGGCTGTCATAGCTGATCGCCGCGTTGAATTGTCGCCCACAGCCCGTACTCATGAAGACGAGCAACATCGTGCTCCATCTCTTCTCTACTTCCTGTTGAGACGATTGCTTTGCCTTCGTTATGAACTTGTAGCATCAACTCCGTTGCGCGTGCTTTGGAATACCCAAAAAGTTCCATAAAGACATAGACCACATATGTCTGCAGATTAACCGGGTCATCCCAGACGATTGTGACCCAGGGAGTATCGCTAGAAAAGATTGCACGAATCTCTTCCTCGATTTTATCTGCAGTCTTTACCATCATCGGACAATGATATTAAAGGTTGGGCTTGAGATAACACTCCAGAGTGAATCTGCTGCAACTGAAATGCGGTATGAACTTACGCCTCGTGATTGAGCAGATAAGTTGAGTGAGAAGTTTCCTTGCGAATCTGTCATAACAGCTTGATCAACTGGTTTCCACTCTTTCCCAACGAGCTTCTCAAGTTGCACTGAGGCACCTGCAGCTCGTGGGCGAATATTGCCTGAGATAACAGTGGTTTGAGAAGCCTTCACAGTTCCTGGTGCGCTGATAACAAGCAGGCGATTAACCACAATCGGGAACTCAGAGCTTGAACCCTCTGTTCGCTCCCAGGATGAATCTGAATAAACGCGTACTGCTGTTGATTTTCCAACCAGTACAGCTTTTTCAATCTTTCCGTCAGGTCCTGTTACGACGGTAGCTAAGCTGCGCCAATTGGTATCTCCAGCAGATTTTCCTTCGATGCGGACGGGTACCCCTGCAACTGGTGATTTATCCTTAATTGAGAATGTAGCAGTGACTGTAATTGGATTTCCATAATCAATTGTTGAATTGTCTATTGATGCCGAAACTGTCACTTGATCTGGTGCAATCTCTTTCGCTACTTGGCGAATTGATTCCATTGCAAGAGGCTCTTCCATGCCAAAAGTCCAAGCAGTAATTCCACCTATGCGGTATTTAGTAACAAGAGCTGCTCGCAATGCCCACCCACGAGCATCTTGATACCAGGCAGTTCGTGATGCAGTGCAAGAAGTGGCCAAGCCAGTAGCGGTGGTTCCGTTATAAACCTTTTGATAAGAGAATGTCATCTCTCCGAATTTCTCGTCATATCTTGGTACCGCTCCATACGTTGCTGCCAACGCGGCGGCATCGCGCATAACAAATGTGGCTGCCTTGGCCCCAGCCTTCACAGAATTCACAACGTTTGCAGGACAGACTCCCGTCACCGCTGTTACCCAATCTCGTCCATAACCTGGCACCCCAACAAATACTTTTGATGCAGGCATGATCGAAACTGCGTACTGAACTGTTCTCTCAGCCCAGGTAATTGGTCCAAGTGGGCCAACCTTTGAAACCGAGTAGTCATAAGTCATGATCCGCAATTTATCGATAGATGACGCTATGGCAGCCCATGCATAGACGAAATAGCCCTTCTGAGCATCATTTGGATTAAGCACATAAGGAGTTGAGACCGAAAGAATCTTCTTTTCTGCACGTAGAGCGACACTGAGTTCCTTCACAAAGGCAACCCACGAAGGAGCAGTACTTGCCCATGTTGCATTACCGTCAACAAATGCAAAGCCTTCAAAGTCAAGGTCAATTCCATCGTAGTTGTTAGTGCGCACTAAATTCATGATGGCTGAAACTATTTGAGTTCGAGATACTGGATTCTTCAACAAACCTGCGAGAACTAATTTGTCAGTTCCATCAGTGACTGTAGGAATGATGGATAACCCTGCATTGCGCATTGCATTGAGAGGTTCAGATATCGGAACACTGGGATTAGCTGGTGCGTAGAGATCCGTAACGACAGCTACTTTTGCCTTGCCATCAAATTTAAGCGTGTACCAAAATGGCATTACCTCTTTGATTAAGTCGATGTTGTTAAGAACATCGGGTAGCGCAGTCTTCATTGAGTAATACGGAACCCAACCCGTCATGATTTTTCGCGGTGGGTTATCGGCTGTGCTAATTGGAGCAGATATCAGGGGTAAGAAAAGCGCTGCAACTGCAATCACACCAATAAAGCTTCTGCGGACTTTAACCATTGCGACGAAGCCTTGATGAAATGAACTTCCCATATTCGCGATCTGCAGCCCATAAATGTGTCGCGATACAGAGCAGTGATAAGGCCTTAATGGTTAGTGGAAGATCGTTAAATACAAAGATGACACTTAAGAAGATTCCGGTAAAGGCTGCCGTTCCCATTGCCAAGCGTCGGAAAATGAGAAATAGAAGACTGTGGCTAATGGCACGGATTCTTGGAAGAGTTAATAATAGAGCAAATGGACCTGAGAAGAGAATGTTGCCAATCATGAGAGAGACAACGAAGGCAAGAGACTCCATCGCGCTCCTCTCAAATATTGCTAGATGGCCACCACTAGTTATCTAGCGGTTTCCAGGTGATATCGGTCGTTGCAAAGAGTGCCATATCAATCTGCCGACCATCATCACGTGTGACCTTGTTGCGCAATATTCCTTCCTTTTGGTAGCCCGCACTTATGAGAAGTTTCTGTGAAGCCGTGTTATCGACATCTGCTAGGCCATCTATACGGCGGAATCCAAGAGTTCTAAAACCATAATCGGTGATCATCTTTGCTGCGATGGTTCCTATCCCTTTGCCACGCATAGATTTCTCCAACCAGTAACCAATTTCGGCAGTGTGATTCTTAATATTTATTGTGTGTAGAGAGATGACTCCGGCAAATTTCATGTCATCACCATTGCCGTAATCAATCACAAAGCGAAATTCTCGACGTTCAGCAAAACTGAATGGATCAGATCTCACAAAATCAATAGCGTGATCGAGCGTGTATGTCGCGGGAACAGTTGTAAAAGCAGGAATGAGTGGGTCCTGGCAGGCGTTAAATATTGAGTCGATGTCTTTTTCTTCACTTGGGCGAAGAGTGATGAGTCCATAATGCAGAGTAGGAATCTCAGCCGGCCACCAAATCATGAGTGGTTAGCCAACGAGTTCGGAATCATGTGTACGAGATTGATCATGGGTACAGCTCAGATTTGAGGGCAGAGATGCACATGAATCACAAAGAAGTATTAACTGGTGGCATGAAGCTGTGTTGCAATTGCGGAAATCTTTTGTTGGCGCACTGCACTTATCGCACTCACCAATGACCTTTGCCTTATCGCTAAAATCCATTGCCATGCGGTCATCAAAGATATAGAGCGAACCTTCCCAATTTGCCTCATCGCCAAAGCGTTCACCATATTTCACAATGCCGCCATCAATTTGATAGACCTCATTGAAGCCGCGCTTTTTCATGACTGCAGAGAGAATTTCACAACGGATTCCACCAGTGCAATATGTAACGACTGGCTTATCCTTAATATGGTCGTATTTGCCACTTTCAATTTCGCGAATGAAATCACGGGATGAATCCACATCTGGAACAATTGCATTCTTGAATTTCCCAATTTTCGCTTCATACGCATTACGGCCATCGAAGAAAACAACTTCATCGCCACGCTCTTTTACGAGCTCTTCTACTTGCTCTGGGCGCAGATGTACTCCCCCACCAATAACACCATTTTCATCGACTTCAATTTCATTAGGGCTACCGAAGGCAACAAGTTCGTCTTTAACTACTACGCGAAGGCGGGGGAATTCATTACCTGTTCCATCTGACCATTTGAATGTAATCTTCTTAAATCCTGCATAACGTCGAGTTTCACGCACATACTTCTTCACATCGGCCATCTCTCCGCCGACTGTTCCATTAATTCCATGCTTGGAAATCAGGATGCGTCCTTTGAGATTCAGGGATTGGCAGAGATTTTGTTGCCAGAGCAGCACAGCGTCAGGATCGGCGATTGGGGTGAAGATGTAATACAAAATCACCTTATTTAACTTGGGCGCGTGCTTGTTCACGCCATCATTCTACTCAGCCTTTACTCTTCGCAGATTTCGTCAGGTAATCCAGCTTCCTGAGTACGCGAGGGCGTATAAGTTGCGACTAGTTGAAAGTTCAACTAGATTTACGCCCAGTACAAAGGAGCCAACGTGCCAGCAGTAACAGTTAGCGACATCACCATACTTCCGCGCATCAGCGATACAACAGCCCTGCGTGCACGACGCGTTAAGAGCATCACGACTGCTCCGCAAGGTTTCGAAGGTGAAGGCTTTCCAGTTCGCCGTGCATTTGCAGGTGTTGATTTAACAGAGCTTGATCCATTTATTCACTTGGATCAAATGGGTGAAGTCGAATACGCACCAGGTGAACCAAAAGGAACTCCTTGGCACCCACATCGCGGTTTTGAAACAGTTACATACATTATTGATGGCATCTTCGATCACAAAGATTCCAATGGTGGCGGTGGAACAATCACCGATGGTGACACTCAGTGGATGACAGCCGGTGGTGGAATTCTTCATATTGAAACTCCCCCAGAACATCTCGTTATGTCAGGCGGGTTATTCCACGGTTTCCAATTATGGGTAAATCTTCCTGCTGCAAAGAAGTGGTCACCTCCTGCCTATCAGGATGTGCGTGCAAATGATGTTGCACTTCTCTCCTCTACTGATGGTGGTTCACTCATTCGCATTATTGCTGGCGAACTCGATGGACATGTCGGACCTGGAACAACACAGACACCAATCACATTGATTCACGCAACAGTTGCACCTGGTGCTGAACTACGCCTTCCATGGCGCAAGGATTACAACGCACTTGTCTACACAATGTCTGGTCATGGCTTTATGGGAGATGAGCAGCGCCCTGTTTCAATGGGTCAGCTCACCGTCTTTGGTGATGGCGACACAATCGTTGTGCGCGCTGCAAATCAGCAAGAGTCACGTTCACCTAACCTCGAACTTTTCATTCTTGGTGGTCAACCCATCAAGGAACCTGTCGCTTGGATGGGTCCATTCGTCATGAATACAAAGCGTGAAGTTCTGCAGGCATTTGAAGATTTCCAAAAAGGTCTACTCGGATCAATTCCTGCCATTTACAAGGAAGATGCGAAGAAACCATTACATCGCACAGATAAGTTATCTGGCAACATTCTTGATGTGCACAACGCTCCAACCGACCTTCAAGAGGGATAGTTAAAGAGCTTTAAGAGCAGAGACAACCTTTGTTAGTGATGCCTTTGCATCACCGAAGAGCAACATTGTCTTAGGGTCATAGAGAAGTTCATTCTCGATGCCAGCAAAGCCCGGGCGCATTGAGCGCTTTAGGAAGATGATGTTTGCTGCGTTATTAACTTCCAGAATTGGCATTCCATAGATTGGACATCCTGGAGTTGTCTGCGCTGCAGGGTTCACAACGTCATTTGCACCGATAACGATTGCAACATCGGTCTGACCGAAAGTTGGGTTCACTTCATCCATTTCAGCCAATTGGTCATAAGGAACATTTGCTTCAGCAAGAAGAACGTTCATATGTCCTGGCATACGACCTGCGACTGGGTGAATTCCATATGCAACATCGATGCCTTTAGAGATCATCAAATCAGCGAGTTCACGAACTGTGTGTTGTGCTTGTGCAACGGCGAGACCGAAGCCGGGAACGATAACTACGCGACGTGCATAGTTAAGAAGAATTGCGACGTCATCGGCAGAACCTGAACGCACTGGTCGTTCCTCCGTTGAATCTGATACAGCTTGTGGCTTTGCAGTAAATGCACCAAAGAGAGTTCCGAAGAGAGAACGTCCCATCGCTTCTGCCATTAATCGAGTGAGGATTGTTCCTGATGCGCCAACAAGAGTTCCTGCGATGATTAGAAGCGTTGATGAGAGTACATAACCACTTGCCGCAACAGTCAGACCTGTAAAAGCGTTAAGAAGTGAGATAACAATCGGCACATCTGCGCCGCCAACAGGGAGAACGAAGAGAACACCGAAGAGAAGTGAGAGCACAGCAAGTACAAGAAGTGGCGTGGTGCCAAGAGCTGTGACTACCCAGACTGATACTCCGAGCACTGCAACCAGAGTTCCTGCAATAACAAAGCGTCCACCTGGGAATACAACAGGACGAGTTGTCATTAATTCTTGAAGCTTCATAAAGGTGATAATCGAACCGCTGAATGAAACGCAACCAACGACAACAGTGAAAACAGTAAAGATAACTTCTGCAGTTGTCGCTTCAGCACCCAAATTAAGATATTCAACGATTGCAACGAGCGCAGCTGCGCCACCGCCGACACCGTTAAAGAGAGCAACTAGTTGTGGCATCTGTGTCATTTCGACCTTGCGTGCAGCAGGAACGCCGATTACAAGTCCGACAAGAATTGCACCAATAATCCACCAGAAGTTATGAAGCGGAAGTGAATGTCCGACTTCTTCACCGTGTGAAGGTGTTACATAGAGAAATACCGAAAGAGTTGCCACGGTTGCGCCAAATGCACCAATGAGATTTCCGCGGCGAGCAGTCTTTGGATGTGAAAGTCCTTTGAGAGCCAAGATAAAGGCAACACCAGCTCCAAGGCCGATCAAGCTATAGAGAGTGCTATTCATTATTCGCCTGCCTTGTCTACAGACTTCTTCGGCTTAAACATTTCAAGCATGCGATCCGTTACTACAAAGCCACCGACCATATTGATGGTGGCAAGGATTATTGCTGCAAGCGAGAGGCCCAATTCCAGGTTGGTCTCACTGTGATCAGCGACGATGATGGCACCAACAAGGATGACGCCGTGAATTGCATTGGCACCTGACATTAACGGTGTGTGAAGTGTTGAGGAGACTTTTGAAACAACTTCAAATCCCACAAATACTGCGAGAACGAAGATTGAAATGATTGCGATTGCATCCATTACTTACTACCGCCTTTCTCGCTCGCACCTGGTGTGTGCTTTGCACCGCCATGAGTAGTAGCTGATTTGTCGATGATTTCATCCGAGAAATCAATATTGAGGGACACCGGCGCTCCATCTTTACTTGGCGTAGTCATCAACGTAAGAAGATTGACGACGTTACGTGAATACAAGCTTGAAGCATGGAATGGAAGTTGGCTAGGGACATCTTTACCGCCCCAGATCTGTACTCCCTTTGCGGTAACAACAATCTCGCCAGGTTTAGATCCCTCAACGTTTCCACCAGTTTCTGCAGCGAGGTCAACAATGATTGTTCCTGCCTCCATCGCATCAACCATCTGAGCTGTCATTAACCGTGGCGCAGTACGACCAGGAACTGCTGCAGTTGTAATCACAACATGTGACTTTGCAATGTATGGAGTCAAAAGTTCGCGTTGCTTTGCAGCGCGTTCTTCAGTCATCTCACGTGCGTAACCGCCAGCACCTTCAAGTGCTTCAAGTTCAAGGTTAATAAATGTTGCACCCATTGATTTAACTTCATCAGCAGATGAGGGACGAACGTCATATGCACTGACAACTCCACCAAGTCTGCGAGCTGTTGCAATGGCTTGCAGACCAGCAACGCCTGCACCAAGTACTAAGACCTGTGCTGGAGTTACAGTGCCAGCTGCAGTCATCAACATTGGGAAGAAGCGTGGGGAAAGTTCAGCTCCAACAAGAGCTGCGCGATATCCAGCACACAGGGCTTGTGAAGTAAGCGCATCCATTGACTGTGCACGAGAAATACGTGGGACTAATTCGAGTGAAAATGCAGTTACGCCAGCACTTGCTGCAGCATCGATTGAATCAGTTGCAGTAACTGGTGAAAGGAAAGAGATTGTGACTGCGCCTTTCTTGAGGCTGCCTATCTGTGTTGGAGTCAGTGAAGTAACAGAGAGGACTACATCAGCATCGCTGATGACATTGCCATTCTTTACTGTGGCACCTGCTGCGATATAGAGATCATCGGTTGCTTGCGCGTGATTGCCCGCCCCAGATTCGATGACAACTTCATAGCCAAGTCGGGTCAACTTATTGATGACATCTGGCACAAGCGCTACGCGCTTCTCACCATCTCTAATCTCTCTAGGAACGGCAACTCTCATGCGGATAAAGGTAGTGGGTCAATGGCTTGAAGGCTATGTGAATTACGTCTGTTTCTTCTGAGGGGTACTACTCAATTACTTGATATCGAGTTAATTTCCCTTAAGTTCACCGCGAGTTAAGTGATAGAGCAGAGCTTGAATGGTTGTGCGGCGGTGATAGGCCTCACGCCAGATGACCGACTTCGGACCATCGATGACTGATGCTTCAACTTCTTCACCGCGATGCGCAGGTAGACAATGCATAAAGATTGAATCTTTCTCAGTAAGTCCCATGAGATTTTCAGTTACCGCATATGGTGCAAGCGCCTTCATCTTTTCAGAACGCTCTACTTCAGGATCTCCCATCGACATCCAAACATCGGTATAGAGAACTGATGCACCTTTTGCTGCAGCTTCTGCATCCGTGGTTACTTCAATTGTTGCACCACTTTTTACTGCAATATCTTTTGCTTTTGCAACGATGGCTGCATCAGGGGACCATTTACCAGAAGGCGTTGCAGCAACAACATGTGCGCCCATGATTGCTCCCATGATTAACCACGCATGGGTCATATTGTTTCCATCGCCAAGATAGACAAATTTGCGACCCTTGATGTCATTTCCAAAGTTCTCGCGGATCGTGACCCAATCTGCAAGAAGTTGTGTGGGATGGTCATCATCGGTGAGGCCATTAATTACAGGAATTGAAGAATTTGCGCCAAGTTCATCAACATCAGATTGCTTGAATGTACGAATTATGAGTGCATCACAGAAACCACTGATGATCTTTGCTGTATCGGCAATGGTTTCTCCACGACCGAGTTGTAGGTCATCGCCGCGGATAAAAATGGGTGTTCCACCCAAGTGCGCTACTGCTGTTTCAGATGCTAACCGAGTACGTGTTGAAGGTTTAGTCATATAAATCGCAACAGTCTTATTGCTTAACGCTGTGTTGGAGCGGAGAGGATTCTTGGCGAAGTCAGCAGCCGTATCCAGTAGTAGGTCGACATCAGCACGGGAAAGGTGCTCCGTGCGCAATAAGTCTTTCATTGGGAGATTCTACAGTGGTTTAGATTGTTCAAGTCGACAGGTTTTCCATAGATAATAAGCGCATGCCTCTCTTTGGACGCGGTACTCCGGCTCTGGATTCCGATACAGACACACTCACGCGCCCTGTTGAGCAAGAAGATGATGGCGGACATGATCGATTCGCTCATTACATTAAGAAAGAAAAGATTGTTGAATCCGCAGTAACTGGAAAATCTGTCCGCGCACTCTGCGGAAAGAAATGGGTACCTTCTCGCGATCCTCAGAAGTATCCTGTCTGCCCCATCTGTAAAGAAATTTTTGAGGGGTTAAAGCCAGGTTCAAACGATGGTGAAAACAAGGAATAACAATTCCTCATTGATATTGGTGGAGGTGCCGGGAATCGAACCCGGGTCCTTCAGAATTAAAACAGGGCTTCTACGGGCGTAGTGCGTTTAACGTTTTCTCAGTCCTGAATCTCTTACACACAAGTATTCAACGAACTCATTTGC
>WLJF01000039.1 GCA_009701945.1 Actinomycetota bacterium | reverse complement strand
TCCTAAATACGGGTGATTTACATCGCGTGCCCCCGACAGGAATCGAACCTGTGCACCTGCCTCCGGAGGGCAGTGCTCTATCCCCTGAGCTACGGGGGCGCAGGTACACGGGTAGGTTATCCGACTATGAACAGTTCAGAGAAAGCATATTTTGCAACAGGATGCTTCTGGGGCGCAGAACGACGCTTTTGGAATATCGATGGAGTAATCGCCACAAGCGTTGGATATATGGGAGGAGTTCGAGAAAACCCTTCCTATGAACAAGTCTGCACAGGAGTAACAGGACATGCAGAGATGGTGGAAGTGACTTTTGATCCAACCCGCGTGACATATCGCAGACTTCTTGAAGAGTTCTGGGTGATGCATGATCCAACTTCCCTCAATCGCCAAGGCGGAGATATCGGCACTCAATATCGCAGCGCCATTTTCACAACTTCTGAATCACAACAGCTACAAGCTGAGGTCACTCGCGATGTCTATCAAGCAGCCCTTACTCGTGAAGGCATTGATTCGATTGTCACTGAGATTAAGAGTGCAGACGGCGTGCCTTATTACCTGGCTGAGGAGTATCACCAGAAATACCTGCAGAAGAATCCCAATGGATATGACTGCCACTCATCAACGGGCGTGCCATTTCCTGCGCTCGCTAACTAAGCGCTCGCCAGCAATACCAGGCGACAACGCTTCGATAGGGGCGAAACTTCTCACCCTTCTTATCCAGCGCCTTCGGTTCAATCTCATCTGTGAGCGCATAGATCTTCTCCCAGCCGCGCCGCACACCCAGGTCACCCGTTGGCCAGATATCAAGTCGTCCTAGTTGAAACATCATAAACATATCGACTGTCCAGGGCCCGATGCCCCACAGAGAAGTAAGTTGATCGAAGATGAGTTGATCATCATCTATTTCATGAAGTGTGTTGATCTTAATCTTCTTTGAAAGTGCAGCATCTGCAAGGCCTTGAATAGTTTTAAACTTTGCACCTGATACTCCAGCAGCGCGCATATCTGCCTCTGATATATCTGCAATGCGACTTGGGACCATGCGCCCTTTAGTTAAATCCTTCACGCGCCCATAGATAGTATCTGCAGCCTTAACAGCCAATTGCTGTGAGATGACAGATTCAACGAGGGCTTCAAAGTGAGTAACGGGCTTTGGATTACGGCCGATCGTGCATAAAGGGTGAGCATCAATGACCCTAGCAAGTCGCTTATCGCGTGTTGATAACTCCTTAGCTATCTTCTTCATCTGCACTTGAGAGATAACAATCTCATTAGTCATGGATATAGCGTATTGACAGTGACATACTAAGTCCATGAGCGAGTTGCGGGCACTGGATCTCAGCGAATTACAGACGCATCGCAGTGAAAAGTGGAGAGCCTTTCCTAGAGATGTTCTTCCACTTCCTGTTGCTGAGATGGATTTCCCCGTAGCAGAGCCGATTCGCCAAACACTGCGAGAGATGATCGATCACTCAGACTTAGGTTATCTAGGCTTGATTCCAGAGATGGGAACTTCTTTTGCTGGATTTGCCGAGCGACGCTGGGGATGGAAAGTCGATCCACTTCAGGTGCGCATTGCAGCAGATGTTGGCGTTGGAATTGTTGAAGTACTACGAGTCATCACACAACCTGGCGACAAGATTCTGATCAACTCACCTGTCTATCCAAATTTCTGGACGTGGTGTGCTGAGACCCACCTAGCAGAAGTTGATGTGCCACTGACTCGATCTGAGCAGCAAGTCAATGGCAGCAATTGGATTCTTGATTGGGATGGCATTGAAAAGGCATATGCATCAGGCATTAAAGCTCATCTGATTTGCAACCCTCACAACCCACTAGGTCGGGTCTATACGCGCGAAGAACTCTCACGTATTGCAGAACTTGCAAAGAAGCACAATGTCTATGTGCTCAGCGATGAGATCCATGCCCCTTTGATGTATTCAGAACAAACCTTCACACCATTTTTGACTGTCTCTGACACAGCTCGCGAAGTTGGAATCACCATCACCGCTGCAAGTAAAGGCTGGAATATTGCAGGACTCAAATGTGCCATCATCGTGACTCAAAATGAAAAAGTTCACGAAACTATGAATTCGATTGCCTCCGCTACTCACTACCGGGCATCGCTGCTCGGCGCATTTGCCACAGTGACAGCATTTGAGAAGGGTGAGCCATGGCTAGATTCACTGATGGTGCAGCTTGATCACAATCGAAATCTCATTGCTGATCTCATTGCAGCAAAGACTCCGGGTGTTGGCTATCTCATTCCCCATTGCTCATATTTAGCGTGGCTGGATCTGACATCTTTCAATCTTGGTGTTGACCCATCTACTGTCCTCGTTGAGAAGGCAAAGGTGGCATTAGTTCCCGGCCATCGCTTTGGCACACAATCTGCCCAATTTGTTCGCCTCAACTTTGCAACCAGCCCAGAAATTCTTGAAGAGGCGTTCAATCGCCTCGCCACAGTTCTTGCCTAACGATTACTCTTACCCAATGAGTAATGAGAGCCTTCACCCAGAGACCCTTGCAATCTCCTCGGGGCGCCCTGCACACACTGCAGGTGAGGGAATAAATGTTCCTATCTCACTCAATTCAACATTTGTTGCAGGTGGTCCCATCAATTATGGGCGCACAGGAAATGAAACCTGGCAGCCACTAGAAGATGCAATCAGTGCACTTGAAGAGGCCACTTCAACACTTGTCTTCTCATCAGGCATGGCTGCTATCACTGCGGCATTCTCATTACTGCCACATGGCGCACCTGTTGTCGCATCCGATCAGGGATATAGCGGAACAATGTCGCTACTGAAGAGATATCACACAGAGGGACGCCTTGAAGTTCGCTTTGTTGATATCACTGACACGAAGGAAGTTATTTCACAACTACAAGGCGCTGCTTTCTTATGGGTTGAGTCACCAACAAACCCTGGCCTTGGAGTAGCTGAAGTAGGCGTCATTATTGGCGAAGCAAAGAAGCGCAATATGGGCGTTGGCTTTGATAATACCTTTGCAACACCGCTGAATCAGAAGCCGCTTACATTTGGCGCAGATATCGTGATGCACTCAGTAACAAAGTATTTAGCAGGACATAGCGATGTCATCCTTGGTTCGCTCTCAATGAAAGACCCAGCACTTCATGCTCGTCTGCAGGATGCGCGCGTCTCCTATGGCTCTATTGCTGGCCCCTTTGAATCATGGCTTGCACTGCGTGGAATTCGCACATTCCCACTTCGCTTTGCTAAGGCGCAGGAGAGCGCTGCAGCCCTTGCTAAGAAGTTAGCTGGTCATAAAGCGGTAACGAATGTGCGCTACCCAGGATTTGGTGCCATTGTCTCCTTTGAAATTACAGGGGATGCAGCAGCAGCTGAGCGAGTGTGCGATGGAGCCACATTGATTATTAATGCAACAAGCCTTGGGGGAGTTGAGACCACGTGGGAACGCCGTCGCCGCTGGCCACTTGAGAGTGAAAGCATTCCTGAAAATCTCATTCGTCTATCAGTTGGATGCGAGCATCTTGAAGATCTCTGGGCAGATATCGACACTGCTCTGACTAAGGCTTAAAACGAGCGTAGTGCGCTAAAGAAGGGTATTTTTATCCTCATGAAAGCGCTTCGACGAATCATTGCTGCAGTCACTGTTGGCATTCTCGCTTTTCGCGCAGTCGGATCATTTCTTTCATGGGTTGAGAAGCAAGATGACACCTCAACTGATGCATGGATTGATGAAGACGAATTCGAAGATGCATAAATGAGCGATCAATACATCGCAGGTTCATGCAACATTGGTAAGAGTGAAGTTCGCCAACGCCAAGTTGTGGCTCTAATTGGCCTCTTCTTGAGCGTCAGCGCCCTAGCTGGATTTATCTCAACAAGTGCATCTCCAAGTGTTCGCCTTGGCATCTTCCTTCCACTTATTGTCTTCTCGGTGGGTTTTATTCAATCACGGAAGAAATTCTGCTTAGCCTATGGATTTATGGGCACATTTAACTTTGGCCGACTTGGGAAAGTTTCGCGCGTTGCCGATAAGGCATCTCTTGCAGCAGATCGAAAAACAGCTTCATCTATTCTCGTGCAGTCAGTGGGCTTAGCAGCGATTCTGACCCTGATTGTCTATCTCCTGCCTCTTACATAGTTTTACACACCCCCTTACATTTTCACCTCTTAAGTGACATTGTTGGCATTGTGAAAATTATTATTCATACCCGCCATGCAGAACTCGCAAGTGACTTCAAAGCAATAACTGAAGAAAAACTTCATTCAATGGAGAGATTTAGCGTTGTCATCGATCGCATTGAAGTCGAAGTTACACATGAGGCAAACCCTCGACAAGGAAAGCATTCCCATAAAGTTGTCATTACATCCCACGGTTCAGGCCCTCTCTTGCGTGCCGAGGCAACAGGCTTCAATGATGTTGCAGCTTTTGATATTGCGATAAAGAGTATCGAGTTACAGATTAGAAAAATTCATGAGCGAGATAAGAGCCATGATCGTCAAACGCTGCGCACAATGAAAGTGGATTTAAGCGAATAGTTATCGCTTCTTTTTATCCTTCTGATCACTCATGCCTTGCGGAGCAATCTTGCTAGGGCGCTGAGGAGGCAGAGGTGGGGTTGGAATTGGCCCGAGCGCTGCAATCGCGCTTTCGCGGGCAACAATGGCAGATGCAATAGCTGCTCGACGAGCTGCGGTAATTGAATTCTTCTGCTCTGGGGTAGTTGCAGTTGTCATCGCACTCTTTGCATCAGAAGTTGATTTATCAACAGTAAATTTAAAAGTTGAATTGATTGCACGCATCTTGATCTCACGATCGCGCAGTGCGTTCATATATGCATCACGATCGATTTTGTATTGTTCCTGCGCGGCTTTAAAGGAATCAATCGATGGAGATGGCGTTGGAGTTGGATCTGCATAGGCTGGTGCGTAATTGATGGTGAAGAGGGCAGCGCAGAGTGCAATGACTGCAGATCTACGATTTCTCAACATGTGGCAATGGTATTTCCTTTGGGGTGTGAATATTCTGTGAAACTCCTAGTGGCTACGTGTGCATAGCCTGGAATTGGTAGCAAAGCAGCGCCACGCATGGCAGGGTATGACCATGAGCCAATTAATCATGGTGATCGATGACGAGGCAGGGGTCCGCGATTTACTCGGAGATGCCCTCAAGTTAGCTGGCTTTGAGACCATTACAGCAGCAGATGCGATGATTGCTCTGACATTACTCAGAGAGACCAAACCAGATTTGTTGATTGTCGATATCAATATGCCCATGATGGATGGTTTTGAATTTATTGAACGCATTCGAGGTAATGGAGATAACACCCCAGCGCTGATGCTCAGTGCACGTGGAGATCGCGCAGATATCACTCGTGGTCTCACATTAGGTGCTGATGATTACGTTACTAAACCATTTGGCCTTGAAGAGTTGGTACTTCGTATCAAGGCAATCTTGCGCCGCTCGCAATTTAGTGTTGAGACGACATCGAGCCTTTCATGCGGGCCCATCACTCTAGATAGCGACTCACACCAAGTCAGATTTAGCGATGAAGTTGTCGATCTATCTCCTACTGAATTTCGTCTTCTCCACGTGCTTCTCGAGAGCAAGGGCAGGGTTCTCAGTAAGACATATTTACTGGATGAAGTCTGGGGAATCACCTTCGAATCTGAGAGCACGGTTGTTGATACCTATATTTCATACTTACGTAAGAAGCTACACCGCGATGGCTTCGAAGGAATTCGCACAGTTAGAGGAGTCGGGTTCCAGCTACAAGCGGAGAAGAAGTGAAGTACTCAGCATTCACGCGCACCACGGTTGCAACTGTTGGCTTGCTGACGGCAATCACTATGGGAGTAGGCGGATTCTCCGTCCTTCACTCACAAGGTGCTGAAGTAAATAAAGTCGATCAATCTTTGGAATATGTCATCGAGAGCGCATATGAGAATCCACTACAGCCTGTGGGAGCTGCGCTCTATGCCATCGAACAATCAAGTCTTGATATTTCTCTCATCTTCTTAACCCACGAGGGGGAGGAGACGATTGTTCACGAGTCATCTCTTCGCTATAGAGGAGCACCTGATTTTCCCACAATTGATTTAGCTACTACTCGACCAGTAAGAATTCCTGGGCAATCTCCTTATCGATTCCGCGCTGTGTTGGTTGAAGGTGGAGATTACATACTTGTTGCACGTTCAACTGATGATATCGATGCTAATTTCCGTTCAAACTTTCAATCTCTAGCAGCCTTTACCTTTGCCCTAGATTCCATTGCAGCACTTCTTCTCTTCTTCTACTTCCGCCGTGCAAACCGTAGATATGAGAGCGCCTCCCTTGAACGTATGCAAGAGTTTTTAGGAGACGCCTCACATGAACTGCGCACACCGCTTACCGTCATTAAGGGTTATGTTGAAATGCTGAGCAAGAATCAGCTCACGCAAGAGGCGGATAAGAAGCGCGCATTTGATCGAGTGGGAACTGAGATTCAACGTATGGAATCACTTGTTCAGGATCTTCTTCTACTGGCAGAACTTGGTGAGAGCGGTGCTCGAGATATTGAAGAGATTGATTTGAGTGAAATCTTGACAGCTCATGGCACTGACTTCATCACTCTCAATCCCACACGCAAAGTCACGCTCTCGATCTCGCAATCAATCGTCATTGAAGCATCGCGCGATTACATGGCACGCTTTATTCAAAATGCCCTGACAAATATTGTGCGCCACACAGATAGCGATGTTGCGGTAAACATTTCGCTCACCTCGCGTGGCAAGAACGCCGAACTCATTATTGAAGACGCCGGTGGCGGACTACCAGAGAGCGCCTATCGTGAGGATATTCGCTCACTCAATCGCTTTGATGAGTCTCGCTCTCGT
>WLJF01000038.1 GCA_009701945.1 Actinomycetota bacterium | reverse complement strand
CGGCGACAGTGTTAACCATCATGATGACCGATACCCACCAACGTGGAGCCGTTGTTTCGCGTACAACCCACAATGGAATTGCAACAGATTGCAGAACGAAGTGAAGTGAGTTAATGGCATTGAGAGCCGTTGCTCCTAAGAAGCGCTTATCGCGTAACGCTTGGAAAGATATCGGTTCACCGCGTTCCACAGTTGGCTGCATGAAAGGCATCTTGCGGAATACATAGCCGGCGAGAATGAATGTAACTGCATCTCCCGCAAGGAGAAGTTGATAAGCAATGGGTGTGTTTATTGCTAATGCAATGCCGGCGAATACAGTTCCGAGGGAAATTCCGAAGTTAGTCACAGCTCTTTGATATGCACGAATTGCAACGCGCTCTTCGCCTTCGCCTAGCTTTGCGATGGTGGCCATGCGCATTGTCTGCGAAATATTGCCGAGAATTCCCATACCAATATTGACGAGAAGAAATGGAATATAGGTATGGACAGAGAGAAGGACAAACATCAGAGCGCCCTCTAAGACCATCGCAAGGGATGCAATATCGCGTGGTCCGAAACGATCGGAGATATGTCCCGCAGGCACGCTGAATGAGAGTGAAACTCCCCCTGCAATAGAAAGTGCAAGAGCGACCTTTGCGGGGGAAAGTCCGACGATCAAAGTGAAGTAAATAACCTCCACTGTCATAAAGAGACCGTTGCCGAAAGTATTGATGAGAGTTGAAAGGCTCATTATTCTGCGAGCGTGGCCTTGAGGTATCGCTTGGCTCTTGATCTCAGCGACCCACATACCTAAACGCGACATCTGATGAGTTTAACTTAATTGCACGCAACGCTACTCTTTCACCATGCTCTCCGAGATTTTGACCTTCATCTTCTTTGTGTTGATCGGTCTGGAAATTCGCGAGGGTCTTCAACGTCCAAAGGATGCGATTGTTCCTGCCTTCTCTGCCCTTGGTGGAATGCTTCTGCCAGCTTTGATTTTCATTCTCCTCGTTCCTGGTTCACGCGCATGGGCAGTTTCAATGCCTACAGATGTAGCGCTAGCGATTGGAGCTTTAAGTATTTTGGGTAAGCGCGTAAATCCAGCAGTTCGACTCTTTCTACTTACTCTTGCTGTAGCAGATGATTTCTTCTCACTCGTTGTCATCGGAATCTTCTTTAGGGAAGATCTCCACCTAGATAGCGCCATCTACACACTGGGCGCAGCAGCGATTGGTTTTATTCTTCCTTTGCGCCATCGACTCATTGCAATGCTCTCACCCGTGGCAACATTTCTCATTATTCCGGTCTACATCTTTATCAATCTGCTCACTCAACTCGATTTCTCTGTGTCAACAGAAAAGATCTCTACGGCTATAGTGATAGCTCGTGTGGTAGGAAAAGTTCTAGGAATCACACTCTTTGCTTACCTAATTACCCGCTTCACGAAATTGCAACTTCCACCCGCACTTAATCTAAGTGAAGTAGTTGGGGTGGGTTTTCTAGCAGGTATGGGACTGACCGTATCGATTGTCATTGCAGAGATCACACTTCATACAGAGAACGAGCTGGCACAGGTGCGCATGGGACTCTTCTTTGCAGCCATTATTTCAGGATTGCTTGGCTTGCTATGGCTTAAGCGTTTTCCTGCTTCGCTATAGTCGATCGAGCAACAAAGTAATACCCAACAAAACCAATAATGAGGGCGAAGAAGACACCAAGATTTGCATAAGCCCACGCTCCCTCTTTCCCTCCAATAACCCCCAAGAAATAACCCTGCCATGAGAGCCAACTAGCAAAACTATTTGTGACAAATCCCCATCCAATCAATGTTCCGATCGCCATTACAGCAATCGAGCCGATATTCCACGATCCGTAACGTCCATCCGCCTTATAGAGATCTGCTTCGTGATAACTCTTTCGCATCAAAACATCAGTCACAAAGATTGCCGACCATGTTGCAATGGGAACGCCGAGGGTGATGAGAAAGCCTTGGAATGGAAAGAAGAAATCATCTGCTACCCAGACGAAGTAAATTGTTCCAATAAGCATTAGGACTGCATCGAAGGAAGCGGCAACATGGCGCTTCACCGGTAGGCCAAGGGAGATAAGGGTTAACCCTGATGAGTAGAGATCCAGGATTGCTCCCCCGACTAACCCAAGAATTGCAACGAGTGCAAAGATGATGAGGTACCAGGTTGGCAGAATCGTTGTGAGCGCTCCAATTGGGTCTGTAGCAATTGCATCAGATAGATCCTTGCTGCTGCCTGAAAGAGCTGCGCCATAAATAACCAGAATGATGGGGACTATGGATGCTCCAAATACCGTCCACCCAATAACTCCGCGACTTGAAACTGTTCGAGGAAGATATCGTGAATAGTCGGCGGCAGAGTTAACCCAGCCAAGGCCAATACCGGTGGCGCCAAATATAAGCGCTCCTATAAATCCTTGCGCAGAACCAGATTTCATCGCAGTGATGGCATTCCAATCAACTTCTGAAATTGTCAAAGCGATATAGACCAAGGTCATCACTATCGTGATCGTTGTCAGGTAACGCTGCAGCTTCATAATTACTTCAAAGCCAAGTACTCCTGCAGAGACAGTCAGTGTCACAGCAATAATGAATCCAATAATCATTGCCGTGTTATGTTCGATGTGACCCACGCGCATGAAGACTGTTCCCGTTGCAAGGGTTGCAAGTGAAACAAGGACAGTCTCCCAACCAACGAAGATGAGATAAGAGAGCGTTCCAGGAATCAGATTGCCCTTAACTCCGAAAGTTGCACGAGATAGAACCATCGTGGGCGCATTCGACTTCTTTCCAGCAAGTGAACTGATACCAACAAGTAAGAAGGAGAGAACTGTGCCGGCAAATGCTGCTGCCGTCGCCTGCCAAAAAGAGATACCGAACCCCAAGAAGAAAGAGCCATAGGAAAGAGCTAAAAGCGAAACGTTTGCACCACACCAAGGCCAGAAGAGTGAAGATGGCTTTCCTTGACGCTCATTCTCATGAATGACGTTTGTTCCGTTGAGTTCTAGGTTCATAGTCCGGCAAGGTTACGCGGTTTCAATCTTGGTGGCACTCTTGATAGTCTTCGCGTCGGTCACGAGTATCAAAGAATGCACCGGCACTTTGATCGGCAACCCTCCAAGGCGGCGGGGTGCCTCCCGGATGAATAAGACCAGGTCTTGAGAATCTCAAGACAAGCGCATAAGAAAGGCGTGGAAAGTTGAATACAAAAATCAAAATTGCTCTCGTAGCACTTGTTGCAATCGTTGCGATTGCTATTCCAGTTGTTAACGCTCAGAAGAGCTCTGGCTGCGGTCAGATTAAAGAAGGCGTCCTTACTATCGGAACCGACGATCCTGCATACGGTCCATGGTTTGATGACAACACTCCATCTAACGGCAAGGGATACGAAGCAGCAGTTGCCTATGCAGTTGCAGAAGAGCTCGGATACTCAGCTGACAAGGTTGAGTGGGTCAAGGTGCCGTTTAATAAAGTAATCCAGCCAGGTTGCAAGGATTTCGATTTCGATATCAACCAGGTCTCCATTACTGATGAACGCAAAAAGGCAGTTGATTTCTCATCTGGCTACTACGACGTTTCTCAGACAGTAATCACTGTCAAGGGATCAAAGATTGCTGGAGCAAAGTCGATTGCAGATCTCAAGGGCGCAAAGCTCGGAGCTCAAGTTGGAACAACTTCATACTCAACAATTACAGATGTCATCCAACCAACTCAAGCACCTGCAGTCTTTGATACCAACGATGTCGCAAAGCAGGCACTTGCCAATGGGCAGATCGACGGCCTCATCGTCGACCTACCAACTGCTTTCTACATTACAGCTGTTGATCTTGAAAATGGACTCATTGTTGGCCAGTTCCCTGCAAAGGCAGGCGGAGAGCAATTCGGTCTCGTTCTTTCAAAGGGCAGCAAACTCACTAAGGATGTGTCAGCAGCAGTTGATGCCCTTCGTGCAAATGGAACTCTTGCAAAGATTGCTGATGCTTGGCTCGCAAGCACAGTCGGCGCACCTGTTCTTAAGTAATACCTAGTTTGAAGAAGCGAGAGGTCCGATGACTTATCAGCCATCTGCGTTGCAATTGCAACGTGAGGCTGCCAAGCGTCGGGCCTCTCGTCGTTCTACTTTGATAGCTCTATCGAGCACGCTTGCTTTCGGATTTGTTCTTGTCCTCGTTGTTACTGGCGCACAAGGCTACGAAATGGTGAAGAACTCCTTCTTTAATTGGCACTATGCCAAGCAGGCAATGCCTTCGGTTTTTCATGGCCTTCTACTTAACTTGCGAGTTCTTATCATTGCCGAGTTCTTCGTTCTTCTCATCGGGCTATTGATCGCTGTTGCGCGAACAAGCACTTCCCCAGTTCTCTATCCTGTGCGACTTGTCGCAACTATCTACACAGACCTCTTTCGCGGTCTTCCGCTTCTTCTAGTCCTTTTGCTCGTAGGACTTGGAATCCCAGGACTACGTATTAGTTGGATTCCCAACTCTGCAGTCGTGCTCGGCACAGTCGCGCTTGTATTGACCTATTCGGCCTATGTTGCAGAAGTTATCCGCGCAGGAATTGAAGGAGTGAACCCCACACAACGTCAGGCAGCGCGCGCATTAGGCCTGACACAATCACAAACTCTTGAACATGTTGTCTTGCCGCAAGCTTTTCGTAATGTGACTCCCCCGCTACTGAATGACCTCGTCTCTCTCCAAAAGGATTCTGGACTGATCTCTGTTCTAGGCGCAGTCGATGCTATTCGTGCAGCAGGAATTCAAACTGCTCAATCTTTTAACTTCACTCCATATCTTGTCGCTGGTGCTCTCTTTGTTCTGCTCACAATCCCATTAACTCGATTCACCGATTGGCTGACCCGTAAGCAAGATGCGCGTCAACGAGCACAAGGACAGTGGTAGACGTGAACGCACTCTTTGAACTCAAGGGCTTACGTAAATCATTTGGTGACAATCTCGTATTAGACGATGTATCTATCAACTTTCCTGCCCAATCTGCCACCGTCATCATCGGTGCTAGTGGTTCAGGTAAGAGCACGCTCATGCGTTGTATGAACTTACTTGAAGAGCTCAACGACGGTCAGATCAACCTCGATGGAACTGATATCTCTGCTTATGGGACCGATATTGACTCAGTCCGCGGTCAGATTGGCTCTGTATTTCAAGCATTTAATCTCTTCCCACATTTAACTGTGGTGGAAAATATCACTCTAGCGCCTCGACTTGTTCATGGCATCAAGAAGGAAGTTGCAGATAAGAACGCTCGCGACCTTCTTAAACGCTTTGGACTAGCAGATAAGGCAGATGAGTTCCCGAACCTGCTCAGTGGCGGTCAACAACAACGTGTTGCAATCATCCGCGCTATTGCAACAAATCCAAAGCTTCTCCTACTAGATGAAGTCACCAGCGCACTCGACCCAGTGCTCATTGCAGAAGTTCTCACATTGATCTCTGAGTTAAAGCGTGATGGCATGACGATGGTGATTGCAACCCATGAGATGGGTTTTGCCAAGAAAATTGCAGATAGCGTCGTCTTCTTACACAAAGGGCGCGTCCACGAAAGTGGAATACCTGAAAGCATCTTTGAATCACCTAAGACTCAGGAGCTTAAAGATTTCCTTGGAGCCCTCCACCAGGCAGGGCGGCTCTAACTCTTAATCGAGGAAGAAATCGAGCAAGAAATCCTTTGTTCCTGGAACCACTGAATACTTTTCAAGATCTGTGATTCCTTCAGATGCTAGAACCTCATCATCGACAAAGAAGTTTCCTGTGCACTCTTTAGAAATGCGATTGAGAATTATGTATGCAGAGTCAGAGAGAATCTCTGGAGTTCGGCAGGCCGCTGTATCAACACCTGGAATCATCTGAAGAGCTGCGGTGTCGATGGCTGTGCGAGGCCAAAGAGCATTGACTGCAATCCCATCACTCTTGAATTCCTCTGACATACCAAGAACGCACATACTCATTCCATATTTAGCCATTGTGTATGCCACGTGATTCTTAAACCACTTAGCTTTCATTGAAAGCGGTGGAGAAAGGGTCAAAATATGTGGATTACGTCCTGCCTCTGCTGACTGGCGAAGATATGGAATCGCAGCTTGAGAAGTCAGGAATGTTCCCCTCACATTCACATCAAACATGAGGTCAAATCGCTTGGCTGGAGTGTCTTCGGTCCGAGTCAGATTTATCGCACTGGCATTATTGATCAGGATATCTATCCCACCAAACTCTTTAGCAGCCAGTGCAACAGCTTCGGATATCTGACTCTCATCTCGCAAATCACATTGGATGGGAAGTGCGGTTCCGCCGGCAGCGCGGATCTCATCTGCTGCCGTATGAATTGTTCCTGGCAACTTTGGATTTGGATCAGATGTCTTTGCAGCGATGGCAACCAAGGCGCCATCTTGCGCAGCGCGTAAAGCAATGGCCAAACCAATACCGCGCGATCCGCCGGTGATGAATATGCGCTTTCCTTGAAGTGACATCTATTTACCTCTCGTTGACATGAATTTCATGAAGGCTTCTGCTGCCTCTTCTGATTGAAGTGCAAGTGCAAACAATTGGAACTCCGCAAGCATGACAGCCGAGACAGCATCATGGCTACCAGCTTTCATGAGTGCCTTAGTATTCAAGATAGCTTTCGGTGGCTGTTGTGCAATCTTCTCAGCAATTGCAAGAGCTGCTTTCTCAGCATCAGATGCAATCTCGGCGATAAGACCCATTGCAAGAGCCTCATCTGCTCCAAAGGATTCTCCGGTCATGAAAATCTTTGCAGCGCGCTGATACCCAACTAAGTCTGGAAAAAGTTTTGTTGACCCTGCTTCTGGAACCAAACCAAGGGATGTGAATGGCATGGAGAAATTTGCACTCGGTGCTGCAACGACTACATCGCAGTGCAGCAACATCGTGGTGCCAACACCGATGGCATTTCCCTTAACAGCTGCAAGAAGTGGCT
>WLJF01000037.1 GCA_009701945.1 Actinomycetota bacterium | reverse complement strand
CATTGACATCGTCAGGGTTATCAACGATTCCCTTTACGAGATGTTCGAGAGCTTCATCAATCATTATTCAGCAGGAGTTTCCGCTACAGGTGCTTCTTCAGCAACAGCTTCTACTGCAGGAGTCTCTTCAACTACTGCTTCAGCAACTGGTGCTTCAACCACTGCTTCTTCAGCGACAGCTTCAGCAACAGGTGCCTCAACTACAGCTTCTTCAACAACTGGTGCTGACTTAGCAGCAAGCTTCTCTTGCGCCTTCTTCTTCAAAGTTGTTGCACCTTCTGCAGGTTCTGCAGCAGCAGCCTTAACAGCTGCTTCATATGCAACGCTCTTTGCAGGCTTTGGAGCTGCAAATCGAAGAGTGCCTTCAGTTCCTGGAAGACCCTTGAACTTCTGCCAATCGCCAGTCACCTTCAGAAGCGCCTCTACAGCCTCTGATGGTTGTGCGCCAACGCCGAGCCAGTACAGAGCGCGCTCTGAATTAACTTCGATGATTGATGGCTCTTGTCCTGGGACGTAGCGACCGATCTCTTCAATAGAGAGTCCGTTACGTGCCTTGCGTGAATCTGTAATAACAATGCGGAAATAAGGTGTGCGAATTTTTCCCATGCGCATTAAACGAATTTTTGTAGACAAAGAAGTAGTGCTCCTAAAAAGTGTGTCGTACCAATTTGCTACAGCGGGGTGCGTAGCCAAGAGGTCCAACTGTGGATTGGATTGTTACCGGGGTAGAGGGCCCTGTAACAGGTGGCTAATCTTGCCAGTTACGCTCACAATGTGGAAATCAGCCGTTTTCCAACGCTCGTTTAGCGGGATTTCCAGACTTCGACTTCTTCTTCTGAATCGGGGCAGCCTTCTTGGGCCCTTGCGGCATAGGTGGCATTCCTGGGGGCAGCGCCATCCCAGCAGGCATTCCCCCACCATTGCGCATCTGCTTCATCATCTTCTGAGCTGCTGAGAATTTATCCACGAGAGCATTCACATCAGAGACTTTGCGACCAGAACCAAGTGCAATACGCGCGCGTCGCGAACCGTTGAGCACTTTGAGATCTCGACGTTCAAGCGGCGTCATTGACTGCACAATCGCCTTAGTGCGAGTGATTTCTGATTCATCAAAGTTATCTATCTGCTTCTTCATCTGACCTGCACCAGGCAACATTCCTAGCAACTTACCCATCGAACCCATCTTGGACATCGCCTCAATTTGTTCTAGGAAATCATCGAGTGTGAAGTCTTCTCCTGCAATGAATTTCTCTTCGAGCTTCTTCGCCGAATCTCCATCGAATGCTTTCTTTGCTTGTTCGGCAAGAGTTGCAACATCGCCCATACCAAGGATGCGAGATGCCATACGTTCTGGATAGAAGATATCGAAATCGCTAAGTTTTTCACCTGTTGATGCAAACATAATTGGACGACCAGTAAGTGCTGCAATCGAAAGTGCCGCACCACCTCGTGCATCACCATCGAGCTTGGTGAGAACTACACCATCAAAGCCGACACCGTCTTGGAAAGCCTTTGCTGTGCGAACAGCATCTTGACCGATCATGGCATCGACAACAAAGAGAATCTCATCAGGATTAACCGCATCGCGAATAGCAATCGCTTCCTTCATTAGCTCTTCATCAACACCGAGGCGGCCTGCGGTATCAACAATGACAATGTTGTGAAGTTTGGACTTTGCAAATGCGATTCCATCTTGCGCAACCTTGACGGGATTGCCCACCCCATTTCCTGGTTCAGGAGCAAATACGGGAACTCCTGCAGATTTACCTACAACTTGGAGTTGATTGACTGCATTAGGTCGCTGAAGATCGGAAGCGATGAGAATGGGTGTATCGCCCTGATCTTTATAGAACTTGGCAAGCTTTGCCGCAAGTGTTGTCTTACCGGCACCTTGCAGACCAGCAAGCATGATGACCGTTGGTGGGCTCTTAGCAAAGCGAACGCGACGCGCTCCCCCACCGAGAATTTGCGTGAGTTCTTTATTTACAACGTCAAAGATTGCCTGCGCCTGATTCGTACCCGGCTGCAGTGTTGGTAGAACTTCAAGTGATTTCTCATGAACTGCTTGGGTAAAACTTTCAACTACTTCGAGTGCAACGTCGGCTTCAAGCAGCGCCTGACGGATATCTGCTGTTGTGGCATCGATATCTTTCTCAGAAATCTTTCCACGCGAACGCAGAGCGCTAAAGGCGCCGGCGAATTTGCTGGAGAGTGAGTCGAACATAGTGGTGGAACTCTACTTCAGGGCAGAGCGCAATCTGGTTGCCACTTCTTCTGCGCGTTCAGGGCTGAGCGGTCCACCACCAATTTCTGTGACATACAAGGTATCAATCGCTTCTGCTCCAAGGGTTGTGACGATTGCAGAGCGAATATCAATATTGCTTCGTGTGATGGTGTCTCCAATACCAAAGAGAAGTGCTGGCCTGTCATGGCTTCGCACTTCAATAATGGTGGCATCTGTTGCTGCGTCAAGGAATGTCTCAATAACTGGGTCTGGAACAGGAATAGTCGGCAACTGTGCATATGCCTCAATTCGTTCTTCAATACGCGTAGCCAATGAGCTTCTGTTGCGTAGCGCTTCCTCAAGTTCGTGGTGGAGGTTTTTCACAGTCAGAGTTGGCGCATGAGGATCTGGAATAACAATCCACTCCATGACAGCTGAATTGCCATGGGATTTTGTCCGCGCAGATCTCACATCCAGACGCAGGAGGTTGAGCACTCCAGCAACAATGGATAACAAGCCAGTTTTATCTGGCACAACAATCTCAATTGCATAGACGCTATCGCGATCTTCAATGGAGACAGCCAGCACTCCTGAATCTGCCTTAGTGCGCTGCTCCTCTGTGAGCTCGGGTTGTAATGCAACGGTGTTATCTGTAATTGCTAATGCAACGCGCTTTACTAGCTCTGCAACAAGGGATGCCTTCCAATCAGTCCATGCAGCGCGTCCTGTTGCTTCACCATCGGCGATACTCAGCGCATGTAATAACTCAAGAACCTGAAGGTTGGGGATGACATCAACAACAGATGCGATAGTTGCTGGATCATCGAGATCGCGACGTGTTGCGGTCGCAGAAAGTAAAAGATGGTGTTTGACCAGCAATTTGATCGTTTCAACATCTTCGCCAGAAAAACCAATGCGCTTGGCCAGTGGCTCAATAAGTCGTTCGCCACGATCTGAGTGGTCTTCCTCTGTTCCTTTACCAATGTCGTGAAAGAGCGCGCTGAACAGAAGAATGTCTGGGCGATGTACTTGTCTTGTCAGTGCTGCTGCCTGCACAGCTGTTTCCACCATATGGCGATCGACTGTATGGCGATGGAGAACATTGCGCTGCGGCAATGAGCGCACTGCTCTCCATTCTGGTATCCAATGGAAAATGATCTCTTCTTGATCCAGGGCTTCAAATATCTGAACCATGGCAGAACCGGCACCGATGAGAGTAATCAGATTCTCGCGTGCATCACGAGGCCAAGGATTGGTAAGTAACCCAATGCCGCCGCTCAAGCTTTCAGAAAGTCGTTCGAGCGAATCCATAGAGATAGGAAGTCCTAATTGAGCTGCAGATGCTGCAGCGCGCAGACCAATGACCGGATCTAGTGCGAAATCCGCATCCGCACTTATAACAACTTCTTTATTGGAAATGGTGATGTCTCGAGACAGAGGCGTTGAACGGACTCGTTTAAGGAATCGCCCTGCACCATCTCTGCCCTTATGTTTAATGCGATACCAAGTGGAATCTAACAAGTAATCAACAGAACGCGCAGCCTGAGCAACATCACTCATCAAAGCATCGGCATCGGCATAACCCAGATGCTCTGCCACTTTATCCTGTTCTTGAAAGAGAAGTCTGTCTTTATCGCGACCGCTGACCACATGAAGTGCCTCGCGGACATTGGCGAGAATGGATTCAGCAACGCTAATGCGTTCAATAGGAACGGCGATGACAGATGAACGATGGATTGCACGCAGCGCAGTGATATCTCGCAATCCACCACGTGCCTCTTTCAGATCTGGCTCTAGTAGGTATGCAAGCTCTCCCACGCGTTGGTGGCGCTCCAATAATGATTGTTCGAGTTCAGGCAAACGGGATTTGGAGTTCTTTCGCCAGGATTCCAGAGCATCTACCTGGACCGATTCCACTAAATCGGGATTTCCACAGACAAGACGAATATCGAGTAAACCTAAGGCAACTTTGAGATCGGCCTCTGCAGCATCTCGCATTTCAGAGCGTGTTCGAACAGAATGATCAATCTTCACATTCTTATCCCATAGTGGATAAAGAATCTTATTGACGAGATCAGATAACTCTTTTTCTGAAATTGATCCGTTATGAATAATGACAATATCGAGATCTGAACCTGGAGAGAGTTCGCCGCGGCCGAAACCTCCGACCGCGGCGATAGCTACCTCATCAGGATTGGCACTACTGTCATTGAAGAGAGATGAAAGAAGCAGGTCGCCCTCGTTAGACCTCGTGCGTCTTTCTCTCGTCCCCATATCGCCAATCTTAGTTTGTTTGCACTACTTAGATAGCGTCAGGTCCTTTTTCGCCCGTGCGCACACGAACAACCTGATCTACAGGAGTAGTCCAAACCTTGCCATCTCCGATGGAACCTGTTGACGCAGCTTTGACAATGACATCTACTACTGATGCCGCATCCTTATCGTCAACAAGAACTTCAAGACGGACCTTTGGTACTAGGTCAACGGTGTATTCCGCACCCCGATAGACCTCTGTATGTCCGCGCTGGCGACCAAAACCACTGGCCTCAGAGACAGTCATACCTGTGATGCCCGCAGCTTGCAGAGCTTCTTTTACTTCATCTAACTTAAACGGTTTGAGAATTGCGGTAATCAACTTCATAGTGATGCACCTCCACGTGATGAGCTAGCGAGTTCGTATGCAGATTCAGCATGTTCCTTGAGGTCGATGCCTTCGATTTCAACCTCACGTGAGACACGGAAGCCGATTGTCTTCTCGATCGCAAAACCAATGATCAGAGTTACGATGAATGAATATGCGGCAACAAGACCAACACCAAGGGATTGCTTAACTAAGAGATCGGTTCCTCCCCCGTAGAAGATTCCATCGAGACCGATGCTGTTAACCACGTGTGTACCAAAGAGACCGATGGAAAGTGATCCCCAGATACCGCCGACAAGGTGCACGCCCACGACATCGAGTGAATCATCAAAGCCGAACTTGTACTTAAGTCCTACCGCCAATGAGCAGAGGATTCCAGCGATGATGCCAATAACAACGGCAGCCCATGGAGCTACGAATGCACAGGCTGGTGTAATTGCAACAAGTCCTGCAACGACACCAGAGGCTGCGCCCAGTGATGTTGCATGGCCGTTGCGAATCTTCTCAACGAGCAACCAGCCAAGTACTGCGCCAGCTGCTGCAACTTGTGTGTTCATAAATGCAAGACCTGCAATGCCATTTGCAGCAAGAGAAGATCCGGCGTTAAATCCAAACCAACCAAACCACAAGAGACCAGCACCAAGCATCACAAGTGGAAGAGAATGTGGACGCATTGATTCCTTGCGCCATCCGATGCGCTTTCCAAGAACGATGGCAAGTGCAAGACCTGCTGCACCCGCATTGATGTGAACGGCAGTTCCACCAGCAAAGTCTTCAAGACCCTTACCTGCAAGGTAACCAGTACTTGTGACTGTATCGCCAACCTTATTACCGAATGCAAATACCCAGTGAGCCACTGGGAAGTAGACGATGGTTGACCAGATTGCAACGAAGATTGCCCATGCTGAGAACTTTGCGCGATCTGCGATAGCACCAGAGATCAATGCTGGAGTGATGATCGCAAACATCAACTGGAATGCAGCAAAGACAAGAACAGGAATTGGATAGACGCCACCATTATTGGTCAGCTCATTCACCATTCCGCCGAAGCCACTGAAGCCGATTCCACCAAACCATGGTGAATCTGATGAATGACCAAAGGCTAATTCAAATCCATAAATAACCCAGAGCACACTGACGATTCCCATTGTCACCATCGACATCATCATCATATTAAGTACGCTCTTCGTGCGAACCATTCCTCCATAGAAGAATGCCAATCCTGGAGTCATAAGAAGTACAAGTGCTGTACTTGCTAACATCCATGCGGTATCACCGCCGTTAAGAACTACGTCTTCCATATCTAAATCCATTTCCAAAGATGAGGGACACTCGTCGTTGAGATGGCGTAAAGATGCATCAGCTGGGTTACAGAGAAAGGATTCTCAGGTTAAGGCGGGGTCACAAAAGGCCACCATTTGTTACAAGTGGGTTACGCGAGCAGGCCCTCTATGTAGGAATCGGGCTCGAAGGCGGCAAAATCCCCAGCAGACTCCCCTGTCCCAATAAATTTGATCGGGATATCCAGGGCGCTTTCAATCGCGAGAGCAACCCCACCCCTGGCACTTCCGTCCAGCTTAGTAACGATAAGTCCTGTCACCTCAACTGCTTCACTAAATATCTTTGCTTGAGATAAACCGTTCTGACCTGTGGTTCCATCGATAACCAAAAGAACCTCAGCAAGCGGTGCTCCTTTTTCAATCACACGCTTTACTTTTCCAAGTTCATCCATGAGATCACTCTTATTGTGAAGGCGCCCAGCTGTATCAACAATTAAATACTTGCTACCTATTTCAACTGCACGCTTAACGCTATCGAATGCCACCGATGCCGGCTCTGCACCTTCCTTGCCAGCGATTACTTCAACGCCAATGCGCTCACCCCATGTGGTGAGTTGATCCACCGCTGCAGCTCGAAAAGTATCTGCCGCAGCCAAAGTGACAGAGTCACCATTGCTATGCAGAAGAGTTGCCAGCTTTGCAACCGACGTCGTCTTACCTGTTCCATTCACACCAACGACCATGATCACATTTGTGGGAAGGCCACTGCTAATCGTGCGATCCTTTGAGGAAAGTTTTGATACAAGGATCTCTTTGATTGCAGCCTCTGCATCATCACCACGCATCTTCTTGGCGGCTGCAAGTAGCTCAGTAACAAGTGCTGGACCTAAATCAGAGGCAAGAAGTTCAACCTCAATCTCATTCCAATCAAGTGCTGAGGCGCTCGATGTGCCACGAACTTTGGCAATTAACCGATTAAAGAGACCCAT
>WLJF01000036.1 GCA_009701945.1 Actinomycetota bacterium | reverse complement strand
CGTATTCAAGAAAAGGTGAGAATTCACCCCAACCATATTCGCCTTGAAAGAGGGCTACTTCTCTCACACTTATCCCGCGAAAATTTGTCCTTGTAGGTAGCGCAACTACGCGCATTGTTTCGAGCAGGCTTTGATCCATAAATTAAGGTCGCTTAGGAAACTTTCCGAAGTCAGGCTTTCGCTTTTCCTTGTATGCATCTCGTCCTTCTTGGCCTTCTTCAGATAAGTAGAAGAGAAGGGTGGCATCTCCTGCAAGCTGTTGAACTCCAGCAAGTCCATCATCTGCAGCGTTCATTGAAGCTTTGATCAGGCGAAGTGCCATTGGAGAGTTCTGCAACATCTCACGGCACCATGAAACTGTTTCAGCTTCTAACTCTTTCAGTGGAACAACGGTGTTAACAAGTCCCATAGAGAGAGCTTCTTGAGCATCGTATTGACGAGTCATAAACCAAATTTCGCGAGCTTTCTTCTGTCCAACAGAAGCTGCAAGAAGTCCTGATCCGTAACCACCATCGAATGAACCAACCATTGGTCCTGTCTGACCAAACTTTGCATTATCTGCAGCGATTGAAAGATCGCAGACGACGTGAAGAACATGTCCTCCGCCAATTGCCCAACCAGCGATCATTGCAACGACAGGTTTTGGTGTGCGACGAATTTGTACCTGAAGGTCTAAGACATTGAGGCGACCAACACCTTGTTGCGAAAGTGAATCATCTCCAAGGTATCCATCATCTCCACGAACACTGATATCTCCGCCAGAACAGAATGCTTCATCGCCTTTACCTGTAAGGATGATGACGCCTACTTCTGAATTGTCGCGCGCTAAATCAAATGCTGATTTCAATTCAATAATTGTTTGTGGACGAAATGCGTTGCGCACCTTTGGACGGTTGATCGTAATTTTTGCAATGCCATCAGCGACTTCGTATGTGATGTCGGTAAATGATTCACCACCGCGACCCGTTACCCATGCTGGGATAGTCCGGTCACCAAAATCACGCTTAATAGGCTTGCTCACGATTCCTCCATCTGGTCTACGAGCGATAGCCTACGCGTGCAATGGAGCAGAACGCACAACGAGAACTTCGCTCAGCCGATCCCGAATGGACCGCCAGCGAATCGATGGCTCGTGTCTTCGAAGCCTTGAATTCGGATGGGCCAGCTCTGGTATTTGGCCAGTCATCTCTGAGCGCCGTTGCGCGCCCCAACAGTCTGGTCATTGCAACGACAGGCAGTTCTGGTGCACCAAAAGAAGTTGGCCTTTCAACATCTGCGCTTATCTCTTCAGCGCGTGCATCCAATAAAGCACTCGGTGCGCAACCTGGAAATACATGGTCACTTCTCTTGCCACTTTCACACATCGCAGGAATTAACGTTCTTATCCGCGCAATCGAACTTGGCACTGAACCTATTGATCTACGTAGCCATAAAGGTGAATTTCCTCGTGCAGATTTCACAGCGATTGTGCCTACGCAATTGTTTAAAGCTCTCAATGGAGATGATCAACTCCTGAAGCATCTAAAGGATGCAAAGGCTGTCTTAGTTGGTGGAGCAGCACTTGCAGCAGATCTCCATCTGCAAGCCAAGAATGCTGGAATCAATATTGTTGTGACATATGGAATGACTGAAACAACAGGTGGTTGCGTCTATGACGGAGTCCCACTCGATGGTGTGGAAATTTCCATAAATTCCGAAAAGCGGATTGCAATTAAAGGAACTGTTCTTGCACACACTTATCTTGGAGCCGAGGAACTCTGGGATGAGAAGTTCAAGGATGGTTGGTTTATTTCATCTGACTTTGGTCGTATGGAGAATGGAAAACTCATCGTTGAAGGCAGAAGCGATGATGTGATTATCACAGGCGGGGAAAACATCTCTCTTAGCGCCATAGAGAACTCCCTGCACGATCACTTTCCGCAAGTCTCCTTCGCTGCTTTCTCGGTCAACGATGAGCAATGGGGAGAATCTCTTCATGTTGCTATTGCCGGAGAAAAATCGATTAGCGATGTTGAGATTTCACAATACTTATCTGAGCACTTTGGGGATTTCAGTAAACCTAAGGGATATCTCCATCTTGCGAAGCTTCCTTTGATTGGTATTGGTAAAGTAGATCGCAAGAAACTCATTGAGCTCTATATGGAGGCCTCACATTAATATCTGGATTCAAGGTGCTCGCCCTCGCACACTGCCTGCAGCAGTTGCTCCCGTAATTGTTGCAACGGTGCTTGCGGGGAAAGAGTGGAAACCGCTCCAGGCACTGCTCGCGCTCTGCGTGAGCTTGGCACTTCAAGTTGCCGTTAATTACTCCAACGATTACTCCGATGGAATTCGTGGCACAGATGACGATCGCATTGGACCTGTTCGCCTCACAGCATCTGGACTTGCATCTGCAAATTCTGTAAAGCGCGCAGCGCAACTTTCATTTCTCTTTGCTTGTATAGCAGGGCTTGCACTTGCATCCCTTTCTTCTTGGTGGGTCATCTTGATTGGTATTGCATCTGTTCTTGCTGCATGGGGCTACACCGGTGGTCACACTCCCTACGGTTATCGAGGATTTGGTGAGCTCTCCGTATTTACATTCTTTGGAGTAGTTGCAACTGTGGGTACTTACTACGTTCAAACTCTTGAGGTAACACTCGCTGCCTTTGCAGCATCTATCCCTTTGGGTTGCCTGTCATGCGCTCTTCTTGCAATCAATAACATCCGCGACATCCCGGGTGATGAAGCTGTCGGTAAGAAGACACTTGCTGTGAAGCTCGGTGATGAAAAGGCACGAAAATTCTTTGTACTCCTGCTTATTACTTCTTATATCTTCCCCGTCTTCACAGGGCATCCTTTAGCACTTCTAACTTTGGCTACAGCACCTGCCGCCTATGCAATTGCTCGCGAAGTACTTGCCGGTGCAAAAGGCGCCGATCTCATTCCATTACTCGGACGAACAGGCCAGTTACAGCTTCACTTCGGGCTCACCTTCGCTCTCGCGCTCTCGTTTTAACGAGTAAGCAGAGTTAGATACAAAGGATTAGAATCTCCCCATGCTTCGCGCACTGCTCATTCTCTTGCCTTTGGCACTTACTCTCTTCACATTTATCGACTGTGCAATGCGCGATGACTCACAGATTAAGAAGATTCCGAAGTGGGGCTGGCTATTGGCAATTCTCTTCTTGCAGCCGCTCGGCGGAATCGTTTATCTCTTTATAGGTCGCAATCGTGGCCCTAAGGGTCCTAAGCCGGGCAAGAAGCGCATTCTTCCTCCGGATGATGATCCAGATTTCTTACGCAGTATCTAAAGCTCGCTTACGTTTTCCAATAATTTCTAAGGCGATGATTACTGCATTGATTGAGAATGCCACTGATGCACTCACCTTGATGAGTGAATCCTCCGCCATAAAAGCATAGATAAACCAGAGGAAGATGCTGAAGGAGCTCACGCTCAGCGCGGTTATCGATACTGCAGAGTCTTTTCCAGCTGCAATATTTTGAAAAGACTTAACTACTTGAGGTGATTGCGCAAAGACTAAAGCAATCAACAAAGTTGAGACGACTGCACTCGGCAGAATGAGAATCAAAGTGGCCGATGTCGCTGCATAGATTGTTAGCAGTGAAATCGACTTCACATTATTTTTTAGGATTGTCAGGATGACACTTGCATTTACTACTGCAGCACCGAGATTTGTCAGCAGCACAGATGGTGATTTTGCATCAAGTCCATATGTTGCCCAAGAGATTGCAACACCGAATTGCAGAGTCCAGGAAACTAAACTCACCCCACGGCCATGGCCCAATCTTCTGACACGTAAAGCTTGCGGAACTCCGAAGAAAATTCCAAGGCCTCCTGCTATAAAGCCCACAACTTCTGCAGAAATCATCGAGTTAAAATCTCTTACAAACCAGAGTAAGTATGTTTGCCGGTTCCCCACACATTGACATAGACATAGTTAAATAAGAATGTTGAACCTGCGAATATACATAACCATGCAGCACGACGACCGCGCCAACCCACTGTCACACGAGCATGCAGATATGCCGCATAAGCAACCCATGTAATAAATGCCCACGTCTCTTTTGGATCCCAACCCCAGTAACGCCCCCATGCACTCTCGGCCCAGATTGCTCCTGCAATCACTGCAAAGGTCCAGAGTGGAAATACAAATGCAACGAGGCGATAAGAAAGTTGATCAAGGACTTCAAGAGATGGGACTCGCTGTAACCAACCAGGGCGTGGACCACGTGATTCGAGACGATCGAGATAGAGATAAGCGCCAGCAACAACGTTGGCAAGGAGGAATACACCTCCAGAAATAATCGCAGCCAACACGTGAATCACCAACCATGTTGATTTCAGCGCAGGAACAAGTGGTGCGCTATTGCGATAGAGCAGAGTGATTGCTGTACCAAGAGTTAAGAGAACAGAGACAGAGACAAAGAGACCAAGCCAGCGCAGATCATATTTGCGAAGTGCTGCAAGATAGGCGCCAGTAAATGCTAAAGCTCCTGTAATGGAGAACTCATACATATTTCCCCATGGGACATGTCCATTTGAAATTCCGCGTGCAACTATGCCCGCAAGAAGAAGAATGAAGCCAAGAATCATCATGGCAGTTGCAATACGTGCTGACTTCTCAGTTCGCTTGTAATCCAAAGTCTTAAGAAGAAGGTTCCCTTCAGTTGAATCTGCAGCCTCAGGTGCTCGCACAGCAAAAGCTGTTTCGAATGCGTGCGCAATAAAAGAGATAGTGAAGACAGCCATTGCGGAATAAACAAAGTAATTTGAGATATAGGCCCACGTCGTCAACATTACTTCTCTCCCCTAATAGCGTTTACAAAATTCTCTATCTCAACATCAAGTCCCGGTGCACTGTTCTTAGCAAGTCCTGCCACTTCAACTCCGCCAGATGTAATGCGAACCCAGATTCGACGACGACGTCCGTAGAGTGAAGAAAGTAGACCAAGTACAGCAAGAATACCGCCGATAAGCGCATAACTCTTTCCGGGATCTTTGACGATCTGAAGGTTGATCCACGGAACTACAGTCTCGAGTGTGATGGAGCCCTCAGGATAGGTAAAGGTTTCACCAGGTTTAACAGAACCCAATCCGACTTTCTCTAACTTACTCGTATCAATTCTGTATACAGATTGAGGAATACCTGAATCAAGACCCAAATCTCCTTTCCAGATTGAAAATAGGAGTTTTGGATCTAAGAGTTCAGGAAAGATTGAAACTGCGCCTTGGTCAGTTGTGCGAGCATTTGTTGGAACAAATGATGAGACAAATCCAATTTGTGGTTCCGCATCGGGAACTTTGATTGATCCTATGGAGCGCAAATTCCCATCCTGCGGCAAGAATGGAATAGGCCCTTGCAAAGCAACATTTCCTTGTGAATCTCTCACTGTTACTACTGGGCTATATCCATTTGCTTGCAAGTACACACGAGTATCGCCAAAGGTGAGAGGTTTGTTGACCTTTATCACCTTCTTATAGGTGCTCCCATTTTCTTTAATGGTTACCCATGCTGTGTAATCCTTCGGAGCATTTGTCACAGGATCGTATTGACCTACAAATTTATCTAGCTTGATCTCAAATGTGGGCAGTGACTTTTCACCGGTCAGCTTTCCAAATGAGAGTGAGTCGTAGGAAGTTGCTACGTTAACAAAGCGCTCTCCCACGCTGACAATTGCTTCACCGCGCATTCCAAGGAGAGAACCAAAACTTACTCCGACCAAGATGAGAATAAGTGAGAGATGAAAGAGAAGATTTCCAGTCTCTCTTAAGAATCCTTTTTCAGCAGAGATTGAATTTCCTTCTTTGCGCACTCTAAATCTATTCTTCTTAAACCAAACTGATGCCCGCTCCATAGATTGAGCATCACCAGCAAACTCATGATGATGTTCAAGTCTTGATAAATTCTTTGGGGTGATTGGGGGTTGTGCTCGCATAGCCTTGTAGTGCTCAACGCTGCGTGGCAGAACACAACCGATGAGAGAGATAAAGAGCAAGATATAGATCGCGCTAAACCACGGGGATCCATAAACATCAAAGAGTGAGAAGCGGTCATACCATTTCGCTAAATCTGGATTTGTAGAAAACAAATCACGGACTGCTATCTGATTGGTAATCCGCTGTGGAATGAGCGAGCCTGGTATTGCTGCAATACCCATGAGCATCAGCAAGATGAGTGCAGTACGCATACTTGTGAGCTGGCGCCATGCATAACGAATGAGGGCAAAGAAACCTAACTCTGGAACTTCTATCTCTTTACTCATTAGATCACCGGTGCAAAGTCTGTAATAAGAGAGCGCATCTCAATCATGAGATCAGTCCAGAGACCTGTCAATTGCAATATACCGATGACGATAAGGAGTAATCCGCCAACTTTGGAAACCTTATCTCCACTCTTTACCAGCACTTTTCGTAGTTTCTCTGATTTATCCAGAAAGAGTCCGGATGCAATAAAGGGAAGACCGAGTCCGATGCAGTAACCGAATGACAAAACAGCACCACGTACTGCACTGGATTCTTGAAATGCAAGAGCCTGCACACTCGCAAGCGCTGGACCAATACATGGTGTCCATCCAACTCCGAATAGAAATCCGAGAAGCGGCGCTCCAATAAGTCCACCATTGGTTGCAATCTTTGGCTTGATTGTTGGCATGAGAGGAAATGCCCCAAGGAAAATGACTCCCATAAGTATTGTGAGAATTCCAAGCACTCGAGTGATGATTTCTTCATTAGTGGCAATCCGTGCACCAAGCTCGCCAAAGAGAACTCCATAGGAGATAAAGAGCGCGCTAAAACCAAGCACAAAGAGAATAGAACCTAAGAAGATTCTTCCTCTTGCGCTTGAAAATCCTGCAGCGAATGAGAGATAGCCGGGCACAAGTGGAAGCACACATGGAGAGATAAAGGAGATGAGCCCTGCAAGAACAGCAATAGGAAAAGCGGTGAGTAAGAAACCATCCATGATGTGGTTGACAACAAAGTCACTCATTCTGCACTCACCTCTTCAATGAGCGAAGTAAGAGATGCAACTGTGACCACTCCCGAAACTCGTGAGGCAACTTTGCCATTGCGATCAATAATCACCGTTGTGGGGATTGCATTTGCAGGAAGAGATTTACTAAACCCAATCAGGATTGAGTCATCTATCAGTGTTGGGTATGGAGTTCCGCGCTTTCGCGTGAAAGCCTCAGCATTAACAGGGTTATCGCGTGTAAGGATTCCGATGAATTGAACATCAGAGAAGGTGCGAGAGAGGGCTGACAGCGTTGGCTCTTCTGCTCTG
>WLJF01000035.1 GCA_009701945.1 Actinomycetota bacterium | reverse complement strand
GAGATGTTCCGCTATCAATCGGTGCACCCACGATGATGACATCAGCGCCCTTATAGGTTGCAGGATCATCGAGATCACATGCGGGAATTCCTAGAAAGGTAAAGGCCGGTCCATACATATTGCCGTGGTTGGTCATGGGTTAAGGATATCTCTCTAATTGCAAAAGCCCGCGGTGTTTACCGCGGGCCTTGGGATTTGCAACCCTCTAACGCCTTAAAAGATTAGCACATAAAAACTTATCCACATCGTTTGAATATTTCCAGTTGCGCATGAAAACACTTTGAGAGTCTTCGCCCACGTCCGTGTAGCTCAGTGGATAGAGCGACTCTCTAACGCAGGGTTAGGTCGTGGGTTCGAATCCCACCACGGGCAGTTCTGGGAGATAGGGCCTCGTTGCGTTAGCGAGGCCCTATCTTCTTTTAATGACTCTCCGTAACTATTTTGTGTGAACACTTCTGGAGATCAACCCAGCCCCAAAGAGCAGAGCCATTGGTAGCAACATCGCGTAAGTCAGCGAAGTCGCATCTGAGATAAATCCAATTGTCGCTGGAATTATTGCTACTCCAACCATTGCAATCAAGAATGCCTTTGAGAGCGCTGTGCCCATATCTATACCTGGGGTCTCACCCAGCAGTGTGATGAAACCGGGAAAGAGCGGCCCAACCCCTGCACCGGCCACGAGGTAACCAATGAGAATTACGAGATATGCAAGCGGGCGATTGAAATGATCAATATTCACACCAATCACCGTTGATACTAACCAAACACTTGCGCCAACAAATCCTGAAACTTGGATTACCTTGGCAGCCCCATATCTATGTATATACCTATCTCCCATAATGCGACTGATAATCATTCCAATTTCAAATGCGAGGTAGGCACCGACGTAGAGCTGTCCCGTAATTTCCAGCACATCACGTAAGAAGAGTGCAGACCAATCTGTTGCACCAAACTCTGCGCCATTTGAGAACATCATTCCGAGTCCCATCAGAATGACGATGCGCCCCATTGATGAATTCCAGCTCATATTTACGGGTTTGGAATTATCTCCTCCAGGTTTCTTATCCTCGAGTGCGCGAGAGGTCACTATTAAGACCAAGAAGACAATGATTGCAATTCCCGCCAAGTGAATCGAATACCGAACTCGACCGATGAGGAATGACCCAAAGAACGCGGCAGTTAAAGTTCCAATCGACCAAAACGCATGGAATCCTGAGAGATATTTGCGATCTTGTTCAGCTTCAATTCCTTGCGTGATGATCGTGAGTGGATTATCAAGGAATAGATATCCGACCACAAAGGAGAAAATTCCAAGGAATACGACAAAGGAGTTGGGAGCAAAGGCAATCAATAGATACCCAACAGGAAAAATTACACTGCCCAAGTAAAAGACTTTCTTAGTTCCCAGCTCGCGGATGAGTTTTCCGATAATTCTCGATGAGACAAAGCCTGCGAGAGATCCACCAATAAGTGTTCGGCCAAGCGTTGCATCGCTCATACCTAACGCACTCTTTAGTTCAGGAATACGAGTGGACCAACCGCCCATCAGAACACCCATGAAAATGAAGTTAATTCGAAGCGCCAAAATCGATCGCTTAATCCGTGTATCCATAGCGTGCGCCTCTCTCCAGGCAGCTCAAATATCTATACGAGAAGGTAGTCCCGAAGCCACAGAAAGTCGACAGTGACGGCGTGTCACTTTATTTCATTATTAGCCCCTGTCACACTCCAAGGCGCGTGTGCGTATCAAACCAATCACGTGCCATAGCCAAGATCTCAGGTTGGGTAATTCCAAAGAGGTTGGTATCTACGGTATCAACGACCTTCTTTGCTAGCTCTGGATGTTTGCGCTCTAAATACATTGCAAAGTGCACCATAGATCGCGCTTTTCCATTTCCATGTCCCATGAGCAATATCTGACCTGCACTACCAATGGCTGCAACGATCTCTTCATAGTAGGCGGGAACTCCAGGTCCATCACCGCGACCTTTCATCTTTGGGTCATCACGAAAGTGATGGCTATTGAGACCAGCAGGGGCATAGATCTTCTCTGGCTTAGCTCCCTTTGCAATTCCTGTTGCCCACACTCGCGCTTCTTGTTGAGTAATAGTGACGACTACAAACTTGTTGGAGATATCGGTCATGGGGCTCTCCTCTAGGAGTGGGGATATAAACACCGTAGCCCTGAGATGAGAACTATGTTTACTCAGATGCAGGAGCCAGCACTCACAGTGCGCAAAGGCTCTATTAATTCGCTCACACCCCAAAACTCAAGCGCGTATCAAAGCAACTACCCTTTAGTCATGACCCAGAGACAAGAGTTCCAAGTCATACGCACCTATAGCGAATTTGAGCTACGTGAGTATCAACCCTGCGTTATCGCAGAGGTAAAACTCTCTGGGCAATATTCCACTGTAGGCAGCCAAGCCTTTCGCCATCTCTTTCAATACATCTCACAGGGCAATAAGACATCCCAGAAGATTGCTATGACTGCGCCAGTGATTGCAGCCCAGCACACAGATCACAGCAATTCTGATGATTGGTATATCTCCTTCGTAATGCCAGCAGGCAGCACCTACGAGCAGATGCCTCATCCCAATGATCCAGAAGTGACCTTGCGTGCACTCGATAGCCAGATGTGCGTTGCACTCTCATTTCGCGGACGAGCAACGCAAGAGAAATCCAATCAACTTATCAAAGAATTGAGAGCGGCTGCAGCAAAGGAAAATATCGCACTCTCCAGTGAAACAAGAATCTGTCGCTTTGATCCGCCCTTTAAGCCAGGCATCTTGCACTATAACGAGATTGTGATTCCGGTTATTTAAGGAAGTCTCACCACCAACTCAACAATTGAATCAGCATCAGCGCTTGCACCTAGTTCAACGCTGACATTGGTACTAAAACCACGCAGCGTTGCTTCAGATAAGACAACCATCTGCGCTGCAATATCTGTCATCCAATAGAAGGCACCTGCTCCCACCTGATCAATAATGGCTGCAGCATCTGCCAGTGCTTCATCACTGAACTTCTCAACGCCATCACGATTATCTGCAAGCACTCGCAGTAAGAAATCTCTTATGAGAGATGCATCAGAGCGAACGCGCTCGTGCTCATCCAATATCTGGGTTAATTCGCGATCTATCGCTCTATGCCTAAACCAAGTGAACATGCCTTAAGGCTAGAACCTGGCACTGACATCAAGGCAGCCACTAACCGGATATTTGCCCAGAAAATGAGAAAGAGCCGCCGGGATAACGGCGGCTCTACTAGCGAAAGCTAGTTCAGTCTCCAAGCAGAGAACCCCTCGGAGTTTTATCTCCGAGGGGTTCTTTCTATCAGAGAGAAAATAGTAATTTCAATGAAATGACACTCCCATGGGAAAGATTTTTGGATCTGGTAACTCGGAGTAATTTCATCGCCTACGCCAAGCTCTACGCGCAGGCCGATGCCACTGACAAGGTACTCACAGAAATTTCAACGAGCGTGCCCGCAGGGCCCGTAATAATCTCTTCCATATGTATCGCAGACTCACACCCCTCATAGCCATAGCTCTAGCTATCTCATTAGCACCTGCTGCCTCAGCGCATCAGCCTGTTGTCTTACTTGATACCGACACCACACCGAGTGCAGGCCCACTTCTTGTAGATGGCACCATCTCTTTTGCTATTCGCGCATCCTTTACCAAGTCAGGTCAGAAGAAGGCATTTCGTGCAGCCCTTAAAGAGGGCGATATATTTTCTGTGCAGTATCTGATTGTGGATAAGAAGCCAGAGAGTGGGTTAAAGAACTCACTACTTCCACAACTAGTAATTACTTCTCCCACAGGTAAGAAGATCACTGTGGTTATGAAGGAGCGCACACCATTCTTTGAGTCCTTCACTCGCACCACCTATCTCTATCTCTCAAGAGTGAGCCAACCTGCAGAGGCAGGTATCTACTCCTTCGTGATCACATCAAGAGCAAGAGCTGCAATTACTGTGGCAGTCGGAGATCGTGAAGTGCAAGGTGAAGTAGTACGAGGTGCGGTGCAGGCCCCAACACCAACAGTCAAGCCAACACCTGCTGCAACACAAGAGCCTGCCAAGGCTTCACCCACACCTGAAGTCACCACACAATCTGCATACACAATGGCAAAGGTGAAAGAGAATAACTCTGCAGCTAGTTGCTGGTCAGTCATTAGCGGCAACGTCTATAACCTCACCCAATGGATTAACCAACATCCAGGAGGTCCATCTGCCATTGCATCTCTCTGTGGAGTAGATGGCACAGCCTCTTTCAACGCTCAACATCGTGGTGAGGGCAAACCAACACAACGTCTTTCAGATTATCTTCTAGGAGCACTCGTTAAGTAATAAGTGGTGACAATGAGTTACCTCTGATCTCATTCAGAGGGCTCTTTCTCCTTACCTCCTATAGAATTCAAGCCACATCACTGCAAGGAAAGAGGACAATCATGGGCGCTTGCGTTTGCGGATACACCAGAGATGAAGAGAAGAACTGCGATGGCACCCATAAGGTGGTTAAGGCCGTGAAAGCTGAGCTTGCGCAGAAGCTTGAGGCAAATGGCTTTCCTCACGCATCAGAGTTTGTAAAGAACGGCTAAAGAGTTCTTATTGCGTTATGAAGGCAAAGATAAAAAATGGCTTTGCCCCCAAGATATGTCTGCGCTGTGGCCGTGAGTTTGAGTGGCGCAAAAAGTGGGCCAGAGACTGGGAGAGTGTGAAGCACTGCTCGGAAAAATGTAAGGGGCGGTAGATGAGCAAGCTCCAAGGACTGCGTAAAGCATCACACTTTGGTCCCACACTGATTGTCACCACCATCGGTTGGCTCTTTGCCAATTACTACTGGTGGGAAGGACCTGCCTATGTGATCGCCTTTGGCATCTTCTGCGGACAGTTAGTAGTTGGCTGGAGCAATGATCTCTATGACTATGAAGATGATTTTGCCCATCACCGCACCAAAAAACCTCTCGTTGCAGGGCTGATAACACCTGACTACTTACATAAGTGGATTTACTTCATGACACCTTTTGCTTTCTTCGCCAATCTCTTTGGACCACTGGGCATCAAAGGTGGATTGGTCTATATGCTCGGTATTGCCTTTGGCATTGGCTATAACTTCTACTTCAAATTCAACGCAGCATCACCGCTGCCCTTTGCCATTGCCTTTGCAGCCCTTCCCTCATCGATAGCAATCTCCAAAGACATCACACCACCTGTCTGGATGTGGCTTGGGGGAGCGCTCTGGGGAATGGCAGCTCACTTCATCAATGTCATCAAGGATATGGATCAAGATCAGGCAAGTGGTATCAATGGACTACCGCAGCGTTTAGGTAAGAAGCGCTCAGTAGTTGCAGCAGGAATCCTTATCGCACTCGGTGCGATCACTCTCTATCTCTTCTAACTTACGATTCGAAATCCCCACCACGGCCAGTCATGCGCTTTGGTTTCTTCTTTGATCCATCAAAGCGCGTCACCAGAGTAATAACGGCAACTGCATAGATGGCGATGATGAGGAATCCAATCTCCATAGATTTAACCTAGAACAGCCCACACAACGAGTGCGAAGATTGCAATATCGAGCCCCACGATGGCGATAGCTGAGAGTGAGAGAAGACCACGTGAGTCTGCAATCTTCTTTGTCAAAGCTGATGGGTTATTGATCTTCTTCAGGTCAAGCAAGAGTGCTTCACCTTCGCGCACAGCTGCATATTGGCTAATAGTTGCCAAGATACCTGTAGCGGCTGCAACACCGAGAGCTAAATACTTAGCTGAATCTGGTGCCTTGTGAAAGACATGCATCGCTGAAAGTACTGTGATGGCAATCAGGACAAGTGCTGGTGCAACCTGAGCCTGAATAATCTGCACGCGCATCTTGTTCCACTGCCCGATTAATGATTTCTCATCCATATATATGTTTCCTCTCCAAGAAACCTGTGATCCCTAGCGGGTTCCCCACAAGGTTAAGTCCTAGCACCCAGTGCTGCACCTTGAAAGTTCAAGGCGCCACTACTTAGCGCAGATCTCAGCAGCCTTCTCATTTGCATAATCCAGATTAGAACCTGTCTCATCCAAGAGCTTTGCTGCTTCTAGCTCTAGGCACTTGTTATAGGAATCAGTATCTGTGGCACCGCCATCAGATGAAGCACCACAACCTGTGAGGATGAGGGCGCAGGCGATAGCAAAGATAGGAAGGGTGCGTAATTTCATGGGTAGATAGTAGGCAGGAAAGGCAAGAAATTAAAGAAGATTCTTTAGGTAGGTAAGGCCAAAACCAAAGCCAACGGCTGCATAGAGATAGCTAAACCAGGTGATCTCACCTGGAACCAAGAGGGTCAACACACCGAGTGCCATAGCGCAGATGCACATCACCTTTGCCACGCTACCGACTCTCACATCACTTACCTGCCCTGCGTTATTCCACATATTTCCAGCCAGTGCAATCAGAGTTATTCCAATCATGCGCATCGACCAGATCATCTCTGCACTATTTGATAACGCTAAGAGATCAAGAAAGATAGATGGCAATAGAAGAAGAAAGAGAGCAGATGCCCCAAAGACAATAGAGCCAGCTTTGAGTGTGGTGCGCAGTGCAGGAGTGTTCATGGGGAGAGATTACAGCGGGGGTGAGCGTGAAATTCAGGATTGAAGAGCGCGAGTTAGAAATTTAGCCTTGTTCAAGAGTGATGCGCACACCCACCCACTCGCAGTTCTTACATCCAATATCTTCTTCACTCGGCATGCAGCCACCAACAAAGTACTTCTGGAAATCAAAGTCATCACTGGGCATGCCATACACAATCATCTTCAAAGTCTTCTCACCACAGGCAGGACAGACCAAGGTATCAATCCTCTTCCTGCGCTTCTTTGCTTCAACCTGCCCCAAGATGCGTAGTGACTTCTGTGTAATAGTCCCGCCCCATGTTCCTTGCTTCGGTGCTGCTATATATCCATCCTCCATTGCATAAGCGACCATCTCACCGATCTGCTCAAAAGGAATCAGCAACTTCATCCCCATATCAATGATGGGCTCTTGCGTTCCCGTCTTCACAATATGGTCATAGAGAAATGCAATCTCTGCCAAGAATTCAGGGGTTGCCTCACGACCCCACAACTTGTGAATACGCGCAACAGAGAATTCAATAGAGTCCATCGTCAGCTAAGCGCCTCAGCTTGCTCAACTAACTTCCATCTGATTGCAAGGCGGATAGCCCACTTGGGCCAGCGACCACGCAAGATCCAGAGACAGAACAAACCAATAAAGCCTAAGTTAATAAAGAAGTCTTCGACTCCCCACCACAAACCTTCCAGGATGCCAGGGGAGTAGTCCT
>WLJF01000034.1 GCA_009701945.1 Actinomycetota bacterium | reverse complement strand
GAGCGATGCCATCGCCTGCTTGGCTTACTGTTCCAACTTCGTCGCGAGCCGCGGCGCCTGGATCGTATGACTTAACGAAATTCGCTAAGGCATCCCGAATTTCATTCGGTTGGATCTTGAGCTCTGCCATGAGTTTCCCCTTTATTTGTTTCCAGCTAGTGCGCGTCCGGCGCTAGCAAGTCGATTTGAAACGCTTCCATCTACTAACTCATCTGCAAACTTGACCGAAACTCCACCAAGAATTGATGGCTCGACCTCGATGTTGACGCGGATTGGCTGGCCAACCTGCTTCTCGATCGCTGCTGCAAGACGTGACTTCTGAGCATCTGTAATGACAGATGCAACGCGGACAACCGCGATAAGACGATTACGGCGATTTGCAAGACCAAAGAGATAGTCAGCAAATGCTGCTTCAATGCTACGTCCACGAAGGCTTGTCACTAGTGCGACTGCAAGTCGCACAGTTGAAGCTGATGCCTTCTTTGCAAGTACTTCAGTAATAAGTGCGACTTTGGCTTCAGGTGTTCCAGTACCTACGAGAGCCTTGCGCAATTCGAAGTTATCGACAACGAGCTGTGATGTTTCAAAGAGTTCATCTTCTACGCGATCCAGTTCATTGTTGATATTGGCAGCAGATGCTTCAGCCTCAATCGCTAGCTGCTCGAGCACATGCACTAGGTCTCCTGCAGCTGACCAACGAAGAGTTGATACATCTGTGAGTATTTCTAGAGCAGTGGAAGCAAGTGACTTTGCGAAGAGATCCTTCACGAGTACGCCCTTTGAGGCAACATCGCGGGAAGGGTCTGCAAAGGCCCGGCGGATTGAGGTGTTCTTTGAGAGAACATCAGCTGCAAAGAAGAGTTGAGATGAGAGCTCAGATGCGTTAGCCGCTGTTGCGCCCTTGACGGCAGCATCGAGCTTGCCGCGTGCAATCACAAGTGATTGACGGCTGCTTCCTCCGAGATGGATTCTCATTCTCTTCTTTCTCTACCTACTACTTGGACTTTTCGAGATCTTCGATGAAGCGTTCCACAATCCGTGATTGACGGGCCTGGTCATCAAGTGCTTCTCCAACAATCTTTGATGCGAGTTCAACTGCAAGTGCACCGACTTCATTACGAAGAGATGTAATTGCCTGCTGACGCTCTGCCTCAATAGATGCGTGGGCTGCCGCTGTGATGCGTGCTGCTTCATCTTGAGCCTTTGTGCGAAGCTCTTCGAGAATTGCTGCGCCTTGAACGCGCGCTTCTTCACGAAGCTTTGATGCTTCACCTTGTGCTGATGAAAGTTGCTCGTTGTACTGGACAAGTGCGCGCTGTGCTTCGAGCTGCGCCTTCTCAGCACGTTCGATGCCGCCTTCGATTGCCTCGGCGCGGTCTGTGAAAGCTTTTTCAAACTTTGGCACAACTGCTTTACGAAGAACGAGGAATAGCAGGGTGAAGGCAATCGCACCGACAACTAATTCAGCAGTATGCGGAATTAGTGGGTTGAGTGGTTCTTCCCCGCTAAGGAAATTAAATGAGCGCATTGTTTACCCTAATTAATCTTTATTGATTAGAGGACGAATGCGAGAACGAGACCGAAGAGTGCAAGTGCTTCAGCGAGCGCGAATCCAAGGAACGCGATTGGCTGGAGAACGCTTCGTGCTTCTGGCTGACGAGCTACGCCGTTGATATAAGCAGCGAAGATCATTCCTGTTGCAATTGCTGGACCAATTGCTGATAGGCCAAAACCGACCAGGTTGAGTGTGCCTGTCATTTTTTCTTACCTTTCGTTAGTTTCTTACTTAGTGCTCGTCGGCAAGGGCGCCGGCGATGTATAGAGCTGTGAGCAGGGTAAAGATGTATGCCTGTAAGCATTGCACCATAAATTCGAAGAATGTAAGGGCAATACCAAATGCAAATGAGAATGGGCTAAATAGCTTCATGATCAGATGTGAATCATGCATCATGTAGTCACCACCCATAATGAAGACGAGCAACAACAAGTGGCCCGCGAACATATTTGCAAAGAGACGAAGTGAGAGCGTCAATGGACGCACGAGGAAGAATGTGGCAATTTCAATAGGTGTCAGCAAGATGTAGACAGGCTTTGGAACACCTGGCATAAATGCAATCTCTTTGAGGTATTTGATAATGCCATGCTTTTGAATACCCACATAGTGAAAGACGCCGAAAGAGAAGATTGCAAGCACGTATGGGAATGCAACGTGTGACATTGCAGGGAACTGCAAGAACGGAACGATTCCGAAGATGTTATTGGTGAGAACAAAGGTAAAGAGCGTGAAGAGGTATGGCACAAAGCGCATGAATTCATGGCCGATAACATCGCGAGCAAGATCATTACGGACAAAGCCGTAGATACTTTCTCCAGCGAATTGCAGCTTTGAAGGCACAACGGCTGCCTTGCGTGAGGAGAGAATAAAGAAGACTGAAACGAGAATTACTGAGAGAAATACGAGAAGAACAGGCTTTGTGAGCCATGCAATCGACTCAGTAATTGGAGGAAGGTTGAAGTCGTTTGTACTAGGTGGGACGAATCCATCACCTTCTGCGTGTAATTTAACAAACGCGCGCACACACACTCCTTGATACCTAAAAGGGCTTGTAAACCAATTGCTGGGGAAGCAGTAATTCAGGGCAACCTTATGGGCAAACCTGCCCGCCTGTGAAATCGAACCTTGAGAGTTTTAGGTGGGTCTAGTCACTTATTTCAAGGCTGGTGGCTACTCCCGGCCGAACCGTAACCAGACGAGATAGAGGGCCCCGCCCATGCCGACCAAGAGGCCAATAAGGACGAGGTAGGTGGTGCCAAAGAAGTGGTCTGCAGCCCAGCCGATGCCGCCCCAGAAGAGAAGGCCTGAGACGAGATATCCAAAGATCGACCAGAGGGCGTTCTCTTCGCGGCGGTTACTTGGTTCGTGGGTCATGCGGCAATGGTAGATGAGTTTTGAGCTTTAGATAACTAGCGATTTCTCCGCCTAGCCAGGCAAATGTGAGCGCGATTGCTGTGACCCCAAAGCTGGTTCGGTCGATGGTGGAGCGCGATGTGTATTTGGTCAGCGCCCACAGAAAAGCTCCAAGCAGTAAGAACTTTGCGAAGTAGGAGAACATCGCAAGTGCCATGGTGCTCATGGGATCGAGGTTTCGTGAAAGCTTGGAGATAAAGATATGTACAAGGAAGTAAATCAACACAACAGCTTGCGCAAGGAGTGCTCCACTCAAGCCTGGAAGACCTTGGGCAAATCCAAATATTCCAATGGCGATGATGCCAACGATAAATGTGGGAACGAGTGCTCCCTTTAAGAGTTGTTCTTCGTTACTTGGTTGCTTTTGCACTGACGCCTACCCCACTCTTTGAGTAATACAGAGTGAATGCAAGCATGGCACCTGCAACAATCGCTGCAACCCAAAGTTGGGCAAATGCTGAGACCACAACTGGAAATGCGATTGTTGCAGTCCATAAATACATAATCAGTGTTGTGCGCAGATGTGTATTTCCTGCGCGAAGAATGCGGTGATGCATATGCTCTTTATCTGAGCTAAATGGTGATTGCCCGGCACGAAGGCGGCGAACAATTGCTGAGAATAAATCAATCAGTGGAATAGCAAGAACTGCAAAGGGAAGCATCAGAGGAAGAAGCGTTGGCCCCAACTTCTCTGCAGAGATTGCATTCGGGTCAATCTGGCCTGTCAAAGTAATTGCAGAGGCAGCAAGTAAAAGCCCTAAGAACATCGATCCTGAGTCGCCCATAAATATCTTTGCTGGGTGGGCGTTATGGGGCAGAAAGCCAACACAGACACCGATAATCACAGCTGTAATAAGTGAAGGAGCACCTGCGCGACTAAAGCCATAGATAACAGCTAATAGATAGGCGAAGGCAAAGAACGCTGCCCCTGATATCGCAACAATTCCTGCTGCCAAGCCATCTAGGCCATCAATAAAGTTCACAGCATTGATTGTGACGAGAACAATCATGACTGTCACAAGTTGGCCGATGCTCGGTGGCAATGTGATGACGCCGTTGATGGGAAGCCATAGAACTTGAATACCAAAGATAAGCAAGATTCCAGCAGCAAGTGCCTGTCCTGCAAGTTTGGTGAGCGCATCTAATTCAAAGCGATCATCGACAAGACCAATTGCAACAAGAAGTGTTGCTGCTAAGAAGATACCGAGAGATTCACGACCAAATGATTTTCCAACAAGGGATAAGTGATTGACCATCGCAAAGGTGAGCGCCATTGCGATCCACATAGCAAGGCCGCCCCAGCGTGGTGTGGGGGTGGTGTGGATATCGCGGGTGCGAATCTGCGCAACTGCGCCGGCCTTGATTGCCCACGAACGAACAAAAGGTGTGACTACATAACAGAGCGCTGCCGCCAGCAGAAGTGTGACGAGGTATTCGCGCATCTGTTAGATGTCTTCTTTACGCCTGGTAGATAGGAAAACGTGCAGTCAGTGCATGGACTTCAGATTTAATCGCAGCATGTGCTGCAGCATCATCGGTCTTGATAGCACGAGCAATCAGAGATGCAATCGTTGCCATCTCTGGTGTTCCCATTCCCTGTGTTGTTGTTGCAGGAGTTCCCACACGAATACCTGATGTCACAGAAGGTGCCTCTGGATCGTATGGAATGGAGTTCTTATTGAGAACAATTCCTGCTGCGCCACAACGCTCATCTGCAACCTTGCCATTAACACCGGTGGAGCGAATATCGATCAGTGCAAGGTGAGTCTGTGTTCCACCAGATACTGCACGCATTCCTTCACCTTCAAGAGCTGCAGCAAGTGCCTTGGCATTGACGATGACATCCTTTGCATACTGTTGGTAGGCAGGTGTTGCGCACTCAGCCAGAGCAATAGCTTTTCCTGCAACTGCAGACATAATCGGACCGCCCTGCATTCCTGGAAATACTGCCTTATCGATGGCACCTGCATGCTCTGCCTTTGACAAGATCATTCCACCGCGTGGTCCGCGCAAAACTTTATGAGTAGTAAATGAGACAACATCTGCATAAGGCACAGGTGAAGGAATCGCCTTTCCTGCAACAAGTCCGATGAAGTGAGCAGCATCGACCCACATGATGGCTCCAACTTCATCACAGATTGCGCGCACCTTCTCAAAATCAATCAGTGATGGGTAGGCAGTAGCACCTGAGCAAATCATCTTTGGCTTATTGGCAATTGCGAGATCGCGAAGTTCGTCATAATCGATCAGTTCGTTATCTTGGCGAACACCATAGGAAACAATGTTGAACCACTTACCTGAGAAGTTGACCTTGGAACCGTGTGTGAGGTGGCCACCGTGTGGAAGTGACATTGCAAGAACGGTATCTCCTGGCTTAGTAAATGCTTGATAGACAGCAACATTTGCACTGGCACCTGAGTGGGGCTGAACGTTTGCATGTTCTGCGCCAAAGAGAGCCTTTGCGCGATCTATCGCAATTACTTCTGCCTTATCAACTTCTTCGCATCCACCGTAGTAACGCTTACCTGGATAGCCTTCTGCATATTTATTAGAAAGCGTTGAACCAAGGGCTGCCAATACTGCGCGTGATGTGAAGTTCTCAGATGCAATCAGCTGCAGGTTTGTCTGCTGGCGCTTGAGCTCAGATAAGAGCACCGCTGCAATATCTGGATCTTGGCGAGAGAGAAGGTTGAAATCAGGGCCATAGAAAGTTTCGGACATGGCGATAGCCTAATAGTTAGGCCATTGAAATGCGCGGCGCGACCTTTTCCATCTCAGCTACCGAAATAGCGCCTTCACGCACTACTCGCACGCCTCCAGCATCGGCTTCGATAATGGTGGAGCGTGGGCCAGATTTGAGCGCCCCGTTGTCAAAGACCACTGCAACGTTCCAATCCTTTACCTGCGTGCGATCAATCTTGAGCATCGGTTCTTCTCCGGCATTAGAAGCACTGGCAACAGCAAGTGGGCCAGATGCCTTGAGAAGAGCACGGATAAATTTAGATTTCGGCACTCGCACGTTAAACCAATCCAACTCTTTATCATCACCGAGATCCCAGTTGAGAACAGAGCTTGGTTTGAGAGTGACTGATAAAAGTCCGGGCCAGAATTGATTACAGAGGGCTTGTGTATCTGGAGATACGTCGCGAGAAATTCCTTTCACGGTATCCAAGCTATGTGCAAGTACTTGTGCGACTACGCCAGTCTTATCTCCACGCAACACATGCATTGCGCGCACAGCAAAAGGTGAGAATGCATCTGCGAGATAGACATAGCCATGTTCAAGGGGTGCAACGATGACAAAGCCAGCTTGAATCTCTTTGAGGGCGCGAGCAACATGCTTCTTCTGTTCGCCTACCTTGAGGTCGATACGTGGCATCGCTATCTCCTCACTGCTGTCGTAAATCGTGGGCGGCCTGACAAATCCTGATGCAGAAGAATATCTGTGAAATCATCGCTGAGTACATCTGCAATTGCAGCACCTTGCTCCTCATGATGCTCAATAGCAAGAAAACCACCTTCTTTAAGCAAACGAGAAGCTGTTGAGATAAATAGGCGTGGAGCCTTCATTCCATCTGCTCCCCCGAATAAGGCGATTGCCGGTTCATGCTCTGCAACATCTCGTGGCAACTCCTGCGCATCTGGCACATACGGAGGATTGGCAATCACAACATCGCACTTGACACCTTCGAGGGCTGTTGAGACGTCGCTTTCAAGAATGCGCACCTTCTCATCAATGAAGGAGACATTCTCTTTCAGCCAATGAATAGCTTCAGAACTCTTCTCCACAGCAATCACATGTGTCTGTGGTGCCTCCGTTGCAATGGCAAGGGCCAGTGCACCAGAGCCTGAACCAAGATCGACAACGCTTACTGCGCCACTTAACTTCTCAATATGAGTAAGTACTGCTTCAACAAGTAGCTCACTTTCAGGACGTGGAACAAGAACGCCAGGTCCGACTTTGAGTTCAAGATGACGGAAATAGGCAACGCCTGTCAGGTATTGCAGCGGCTCATGCGCGCATCGGCGATCAAGTAACTTCCAGAAAGTCTCTTCAACAATTGTCATATCGCCAATTGCTGAAAGGGCATTCTCAACTGTTAAAGGATTATGCAGATCCATCCGTGAGATGCCAAGGGTGTGTGCGAGCAATATCTCTGCATCGACTTCAGCAAAACCTGCAGTGGCTAATTGCTCTTTTCCGCCTCGCAAGAATTCTTTAAAGGTCAGTTCCATAAGGGCTACTTAATTCGTTGATGAAAGCTTTGCGGCTCTATCGGCATCAAGGAGCGCCTGCACAACTTCATCGAGCTCGCCATTGAGCACTGCATCTAGGTTATTTGCCTTGTAATTCACGCGGTGATCACTGAGACGATTTTCAGG
>WLJF01000033.1 GCA_009701945.1 Actinomycetota bacterium | reverse complement strand
TTGCTTATACAGATTCAAAGAGCGGAATTTTAAAGATTGCAATATGGGATGGAAAGGTTTGGAAGAAGTCGACAGTAGATGGTGCTGGAGGCACAGGTGGCCGCACAAAATCTGCAATCTCAAGTCCTATCTCACTCTGCGTTAATGGTTCTGGTCTTGCGCAAACTCTTCACATCTTCTACTCCGAAAGTGATGATCGCGACCTTCACTATGCAAGCTATGACGGAAAGAAATTTCTCTATGAAATCGTCGATGGCAACGGTGTGCAGGTAAATGACTACAAAGATCCCATCCGAGTTCGCACAGGTAGTGATGTCAGCATCTCCAATGCTTGTGTTGCAACATCAGGTGGAATTCAAGTCTTTTACCGCGATGAGAGCCAAGGCATTCTTCTCGGGGCCACCAAAGCAAAGGGAACTTCAAAGTGGAGTTATGAATTAGTCGATGGAGATCGTAAGACTGATGGGCGAAGCACAGGCGATGTTGCATTCCACCTCAAAGCGCTCTTTGATGGCAAGAAGACATATGTTGTCTATGACTCAGTATTAACAATTAATCAGAAGAAGCAGGCAACCTCCGGTGAAGTTCGAGTCGCCTCTCGCGCAACACTTTCTGGTGAACCCTGGAGCTACTTCAACCTCGACACATCAGGTAGTTCAACGCCTATGACTGGTTTTGATGTCTCGATCGCAAAAACTCTCAATGGAATACAGGCCACGTGGTTGATTTCCTCTCCTGCAACTGCCCCTAACCCAAATCGAATTCGCTGGAGCGCAGTGCAAAATCCACCAGCACAAACAGTTATCACCAGTGAGCTCTATGGTGCTCCCGGCAAGTACCTCAATACAGATGGAACGTTTATCGCTTATAACTGCTTCCAACGTCTTTGTGTTCTCGATAGCGCTAGAGCGATACCGACTATTAAATTGGTTTCAACTGAACAGAACCCTAATGGAGTGGATTCAGCGTGGGTTGTTGTCGATCGTGTGCGCTATCTCGTGGCCGGATATAAAGGCCAACTATCAATGTTTCGCCCTTAAGCTAATTTAAAGAGCGAGAGCGTCTGGGCAGCAGTCTTTGCAAGACCCACAACACCTAACTCTTTGGAATATGCCATTGAGATTGGTTCTGCAATCTCTGATGAACCATATGCCCCAGAAACCACACCTTTACTATCGAGTGTAAGTAGCAGAACTGATGCACTGGTTGGTTTCCAACCAATAACTCCAGGCACTGCAGCACTTGATGAGACTGCGCCATATGTTGTGTTTCCTGCTGTGAGAACAGTTGAAGTTCCAAGGGATGGAACTCGCATAGTCCATGTTGGTGCAAATGCCATAGTGAACTTTGTGAAGGCAGTTTCCACAATCTTTCCACTCTTTACAAAACCAGTAAGTGCGAGTGTTGAATCAGCAGCAAGCCATGTGCGATTTGCCTTGGGTGCTGAACTTCGAACAACAGATGCAATAGCTCCTGTCTTTGACACTCGAATTAACACACCATCGCGGACACCAGCTAACTTCTTTCCACCCAATGTCTCTGCACTGCTACCAAAGACAGAGACAGAACCATCGCTGTGACGAACAATTGCGCCAAGGACAGTCTTTGATGTTCCAATTGATATTACTTTGCCAAATACGCCATTTGACGTAGCGCTGACAACAAATGGTTTATCTAACAATTGCCCGACGATCGAAACTCCACTTGCATTCACCGATACTGCGCTAATCAGTGCTGGTGCGCTTTGGGATAGCGTGTAAGTGCCTAAGAGATCACCCAGTGGAGAGAGCTTCCAGAGAGTTAATTGATTCATATCTCCGCGAAGTTTGGTGACGGGTTCGGCAACAACACCATCAGGATTTTCTGCTTGAACTGGAGCTGTTGCGCTCTCAACAACAGGGATTGCAGATGATGCACCTGCGAGCCACACATTGCCGAGTGGATCTACCGCAGAAGCCAGAGCTATCTCATCCACGCCTGAATCAATGGTCTTCTGCCACAGCTGCGCACCACTTATATCCAGCCCTGTAAGGAGAATATTTGAGTTCACCCCATCCGAATTGCTGATGGTGATGATTGTCTTGCCCGAGACAACCATCAACTCTGCACTCACTGTTGCAATGATGGTTAATTTCTTTGCTGCCACAGATTTAGGTGCAGCAATTGCAGGTGATGTTCCGAGAATCAGTAGAGCAAGGAAGAGGGAAATTCGCTTCATTATTGAGCGAGTTCTCCAGCGCGGCGCGCAGAAGCTGCCATTGCATCGGCAACTATCTTTGAAATTCCAGCTTCATCAAAGACTGCGATTGCCTCAGCCGTTGCACCTTTAAGACTTGTGACTTTTTCGCGCAAGCGAGTTGGCGTGTCCCCTGATTCATCAAGGAGAGCTGCAGCGCCCACAATAGTTTGAATGCTCAACGTTGTTGCATCTTCTTTTGACAGTCCCATAGCAACAGCGCCATCGACCATCGCCTCCACAAATCTAAAGAAATAGGCAGGCCCTGATCCACTTGTTCCGGTCAGGGCATTCTGTAAATCTTCAGGGATTTCAATCGCCTTACCTGTTGCGGCAAGTAGTGTCTGAACAAATTTCTTTTGTGCATCTGTAACTCCACTACTCAGTGAATATCCAGCCATTCCCTTGGCAATGAGAGTCGGAGTATTGGGCATCACACGAGCGATGGATTGATGGTTACCAAGTCCCGCTGAGATGCCTGCAATGGTCTTTCCAGCAAGAAGTGAGATGACAAGGGCATCACTACGCAGATGTGGCGCTATCTCAGGCATGAGCTCGCTCAGGCCTTGAGGTTTGATGCCAAGAAGGACTACATCACTACTTCGTAGAGCCTCATCCAGAGTCTTAACAGCAATTGAATATTTGGTAACTAATTCATCGCCTCTTTCAGGACGTCGAACAACAGCAGTAATTGATGATGCAGTAGCTCCAGATCGAATAAGGGCAGCGATAAATGCTTCACCCATTACTCCGGCACCAACGACTGCAATCTGATTAGCCATGGCGAAAGAGTACGCGTAGGCTCTGCGACTATGTCAGAGATAAAGCCAGGTTTTGCACGCGACTGGGTCGAATTCGCAGATCCCAACGATGAAGAAGAAATCTTCAAATGCGACCTCACCTGGTTGACCTCCTTCTGGACCTGCATCTATGGCGATGGCTGCCAGGGTGTTTTCAAAGACCGTCCTAATGATGGGTGCTGCACAGAAGGTGCGATGTATTCAGATGAAGATGATGAAGAGCGCGTTCGTAAGGCAGCAGAATTCCTGACTCCAGATATGTGGCAGTTCTATGAAGAAGCCCGCCCAAAGAAGCCAGGTGGAAAACTTCGCATTACAGATCTCGATGAAGATAATGATCGCAAGACTCGCACTGTCAATAATGCGTGCATCTTTCTTAACCGTAAAGGTCATGAAGCTCCAGGATTTACTGGTGACTTCGGTTGCGTACTGCACCACCTTGCGCAGAAGAGAAATATTCACTTTGTAGATACAAAGCCTGATGTATGTTGGCAATTACCACTTCGCAGAAGTTTTGAAACTCGTGAAGTAGGCGAGCGCGAATATTCAGTCACAGTCATCGGCGAATACGAACGCCTTGGTTGGGGCGATGGCGGAGATGATTTCGATTGGTACTGCACAAGTAATACCGATGCTCACGTCGGTAGTGAACCTGTGTATATCTCCAACAAGGCTGAGCTTTCACAGTTGATGGGTAAGGATGCATATGCGATCCTGGCCGAGCACTGTGATCGCCGCGTTCAGGGTATTCGCGATGCGCAGGCTCGCTCACTGCCTCTCTTTATTATTCAACACCCAGCCACACTCGCTGCCGGCAAGTAGTCAGCGCTCTCCTCTAACCTACGACTATGGCTAAGGTTGAGAAGGAACCATTTCGTTGCTCTGAATGTGGATGGGCATCGCAGAAATGGGTTGGTCGCTGCGGTGAATGCCAAGCATGGGGCTCTGTTGAAGAGTTAGCTGCTCCTAAGAAACTCTCACTCGTTGCAGGCACTGTCACCTCAAAGGCAACACCTATCGGCGATGTTGATCTCTCATCTGCTCGTGCACGTGCAACCGGTGTCTCTGAACTCGATCGCGTATTAGGTGGTGGATTGGTTCCAGGGGCAGCAATTCTTCTTGCTGGCGAACCTGGAGTTGGTAAATCAACTCTTCTCTTATCAGTTGCTGCGCAAACTGCCGCTAAAGGAATTCCTGCTCTCTATATCTCGGGTGAAGAATCTGCATCCCAAGTTCGTCTTCGCGCAGAACGCATCAATGCAGTCGATCCTAAGTTATTTCTTGCATCTGAAACTGATTTAGGCGCAGTCATTGCCCATATCGATGCAGTTAAGCCTGAACTTCTCATCATCGACTCCGTGCAGACAATTGGTTCATCTACTGCAGATGGCTCCCCTGGCGGTGTCACGCAGGTGCGCGAAGTTGCAGGCGCACTCATTCGCATCTGTAAGGATCGCGATATAACTCTGCTTCTGGTTGGCCATGTCACTAAAGATGGATCTATTGCAGGCCCAAGACTTCTTGAACATATCGTCGATGTTGTTCTGCAATTCGAAGGAGAGCGTCACTCACGCCTTCGCCTTATCCGCGCAATTAAGAACCGCTTTGGTGCAAGTGATGAAGTGGGATGCTTTGACTTAAGTGATACTGGTATTGAAAGTGTTCTCGACCCCACAGGGCTCTTCACATCGCGCCATGCAGAACCAGTGCCAGGCACATGCGTCACAGTCACTCTCGAAGGTCGCAGGCCACTACTTGCAGAAATCCAAGCACTTGTGAGCGCAGGACGTGAAAATGATTTTGGCAATGCTCGTCGCGTCACAAGCGGCCTTGATTCAGCCCGCACATCAATGACACTGGCAGTCCTTGAACTTCGGGCACATATTCGCGTCGGTGGTCGTGATGTCTATGCAGCAACAGTGGGCGGAATGAAGATGTCTGAACCTGCTGCAGATTTAGCTCTTGCACTGGCTGTGGCATCTGCTGCAAAAGGATTAGCACTTCCAGCAGATCTTGTTGCTATCGGTGAAGTCGGCCTTGCTGGTGAGATTCGCAAAGTAAGCGGTGTATCTCGTCGCCTTGCTGAGGCATATCGCCTTGGATTTAAGCGCGCACTAGTTCCGGCAGGTTCTGATGTGAAGATCGATGGAATGGAAGTTGTTGAAGTCTCTCGCCTTGATCAAGCGCTGCAGCGAGTAAAAATCACTGGCGAATAATGCTCGAGAAAGAGATTATTTCTTGGTTTAAGAAGAATAAACGAGATCTGCCGTGGCGCAAGACTGACACATGGGGCGTTCTGGTTTCAGAATTTATGTTGCAGCAAACTCCGGTTAATCGAGTGCTACCCGTTTATATCGAGTGGATGAAGCGCTGGCCGACTCCAGCACTGCTTGCTAAAGCAACTCCTGCGCAAGTGATTACTGCATGGGGGCGCCTTGGTTATCCACGTCGCGCACTCCGACTGCATGAATGCGCAAAGGTAATTACCAATGAATATAGAGGTGTAATTCCACGAGATGAATCAGAGCTGCGCAAGCTTCCCGGCATCGGTGAATACACAGCTGCTGCCATGGTCGCCTTTGCATTTGGTGGGCGCTCACTCGTACTCGATATCAATATCCGAAGGCTCTTTGCTCGCATTATTGATGGAGTTGAATCCCCCAAGCTCTCTGCAACCAAGGATGAGAAATCACGCTATGAAGACCTTATTCCTAAGAAAGATCCGCATTTATGGGCTGCTGCCACGATGGAGCTCGGTGCGTTGGTGTGCACATCACAATCGCCAAAGTGTGGAATCTGTCCTGTGGCACATGAGTGCACATGGCGCAGCCTTGATTATCCAAAGTCAGATCTCATAAAGCGCACGCAGAGTTGGCATGGAACTGATCGCCAATGTCGCGGAACTGTTGTCCAGGCGCTGCGTGAGAACGATGTGCTCACCAAAGCTCAGATTTCACTTTTATGGGATGTTCCATCACAGCTCGAGAAAGCGATACTGACTCTTCTCGATGATGGACTTATCGAATCTCGTGGCAAGAGTAAGTACTCCTTGCCACGAAATTAATTATGCTGTTGGAGCTTCTGCTAAATCCCCAGGGCTATCAGGTGATGCAACCTTGGGTGAACCAGTAAAGGTGAATTTCGCATCTGCATCAACACCTTCAACATCGACCACAATGATTTCGCCAGCCTTAAGCTCGCTAAACAAGATGCGCTCTGAAAGTGAATCTTCAATCTCACGTTGAATAACGCGACGCAGTGGACGCGCACCAAGAAGTGGGTCATAACCACGCAGAGCAAGGAGATCCTTAGCAGCCTGTGTGAGTTCGATTCCCATGTCCTTAGCCTTCAAACGCTCATCAAGACCTGCAATCATGAGATCCACAATGTGAATAATCTGTTCTCTCGTGAGCTGGTGGAAGACGATGACGTCATCGATGCGGTTGAGAAATTCTGGGCGGAAGTGGTTCTTGAGTTCATCTTGAACCTTGCCCTTCATGCGATCGTAATTCGTTATATCATCATCAGCGTTGGCAAAGCCAAGCCCGAGTGACTTAGAGATATCGCGTGTTCCAAGGTTGGTTGTCATGATGATGACGGTGTTCTTAAAGTCGACTGTGCGACCTTGTGAATCTGTCAGGCGACCATCTTCAAGAACCTGAAGAAGTGAGTTAAAGATATCTGGGTGTGCCTTTTCGATCTCATCAAAGAGAACAACAGAGAATGGGCGACGGCGAACCTTCTCAGTCAGCTGTCCACCTTCGTCATAGCCGACATAGCCTGGAGGTGCACCGAATAGACGTGATGCTGTGTGGCGCTCTGAGTATTCAGACATATCAAGTTGAATCAACGCTGTCTCATCACCAAAGAGGAATGAGGCAAGTGTGCGGGAGAGTTCAGTCTTACCAACACCAGAAGGTCCAGCGAAGATAAATGAACCACCAGGGCGCTTAGGATCCTTTAGACCTGCACGAGTACGGCGGATTGCTTGTGACAACGCCTTAATCGCTTGATCTTGACCAATAACGCGGCGGTGAAGTTCATCTTCCATACGAAGAAGACGCGCAGTCTCTTCCTCAGTCAATTTAAATACTGGAATACCAGTTGATGCTGAAAGTACTTGAGCGATGAGTTCTTCATCGACTTCAGTGACCTTATCGAGATCAGTTGCCTTCCAGTTCTTTTCTGCTTCTTGCTTCTCTTGGATAAGAGTCTTCTCTTTATCGCGAAGAGATGCTGCTCCTTCAAAATCTTGTCCATCGATTGCAGATTCTTTCGCCTTGCGAGCTTCAGCGATCTTGTCATCAAATTCGCGAAGTTCAGCAGGTGCTGTCATGCGCTTAATGCGAAGACGTGAACCTGCCTCATCAAT
>WLJF01000032.1 GCA_009701945.1 Actinomycetota bacterium | reverse complement strand
GAAGTTATCGACGAAGTAAAGGGTCCAAAGATCGACATCCTTCGTTACAAGAACAAGACAGGCCATCGCCGTCGTCAAGGTTTCCGTGCACAGCACACACGAGTAAAGATCACCGCAATCAGCGGTGCTAAGTAAGGGTTAAGGGAGCAAACAAATGGCAAGTAAAAAGGGTGTTTCCTCAACACGTAACGGTCGCGATTCAAACCCACAGTACCTCGGTATTAAGCGTTTCGGTGGCCAAGAAGTAAATGCAGGAGAAATTCTCGTTCGTCAGCGTGGAACACACTTCCACCCAGGCAAGAACGTTGGACGCGGTAAAGATGACACACTCTTCGCTCTTGCAGCAGGAGTAGTTGAATTCGGTCGCGCTCGCGATCGTCGCGTAGTGAATGTAGTCCCTGCAGCTTAATTTAGGTTTCTCTACAAAGAGCGGGCCGCATTTATCGCGGTCCGCTTTTTTATTTTCAATAGTTTTACAACCGTCTAAAAAGGAAAGGGAGTAGCAATGACAACGTTCATTGATAGCGTCACTCTCTTTGCCGCTGCCGGAAAAGGTGGAGATGGTTGCGTCTCTGTAAAGCGCGAAAAATTTAAGCCACTGGGTGGTCCTGATGGTGGCAACGGTGGTCGCGGTGGTGACATCATCCTTGTTGTTGATTCATCAGTAACTACTCTTCTTGATTTTCACCACTCACCACATCGCAAAGCAACATCAGGCCATCAAGGTTATGGCGATCGTAAAGACGGTGTCTCTGGTGAAGATCTCATTCTGCCTGTTCCTAATGGAACGGTTATTTATGATGAAGATGGCGAACAAATCGCAGATCTCATCGGCATTGGAACAACATTCCTTGCAGCACGCGGTGGACATGGTGGCCTTGGAAACCTTGCTCTCTCTTCATCAAAGCGTCGCGCACCAGGTTTTGCACTCCTTGGTGAACCAGGTGAAGAGCGCAGGCTCACTCTCCAACTTAAATCTGTTGCAGATATCGCACTCGTGGGATTTCCTAGCGCTGGTAAGTCTTCTCTGATCGCAGCAATTTCAGCTGCACGCCCAAAGATTGCTGACTATCCATTTACTACTCTGGTTCCAAACCTCGGTGTTGTTCAAGCAGGCGATACACGCTTTACGGTGGCAGATGTTCCAGGACTTATTCCAGGAGCATCACAAGGTAAGGGACTTGGACTTCAATTCCTACGCCACGTCGAGCGTTGCGTTGCACTAGTACATGTTCTGGATTGCGGAACTCTTGAAACAGATCGCAACCCGATTGATGACCTCGAAGCTATTGAAAATGAACTTGCACTCTATGGTGGTCTTGAAGACCGTGTTCGTATTGTTGCCTTGAATAAAGTTGATCTGCCTGATGGAAAAGCTATGGCAGATATGGTGGAGCAGCAGCTCAAAGAGAAGGGCTATGAGGTTTATAAAGTCTCTGCTGCAAGCCGTGAAGGTCTGCAAGAACTTCTTTACTCCATGGCTCGCCTTGTTCAGCGCGAACGCGCGGAAGCTGCAAAGGAAGAGCGCACTCGCATTATCTTGCGCCCTGTTGCAGTCGATGATTCAGGTTTTACTGTTCAGAAGAATGGTGATGGATCATTTAGCGTGCGCGGACAGAAAGTTGTTCGCTGGGTTCGCCAGACAAACTTTAAGAATGCTGAAGCAATTGGCTACCTTGCAGATCGCCTTGCACAGCTTGGTGTTGAGAAAGAATTGTTTAAAAAGGGTGCAGTTGCTGGCTCTGAAGTTCGAATCGGTTCTGGCGATAATGAAGTTGTCTTTGAGTGGGAACCAACAATTGAGGCGGGTGCAGAACAGCTCGCTGGCTTCTTGCATCGTCGTGGTGAGGATTCACGTCTTGAAGGCGCATGGAATACGGTGGAGACAGAACGCGATCGTCTCTCTGATGATGAAGTCGCTCGTCAATGGGAATACAACGTTGCAGAACCAACGAATCCTGAAATGAAGCTCACTCTGAGTGAAATCCAAGAGAGTGATACAGAAAGCAATGACAAGTGAACCGCGGGGCTATAACAAGCGCTAAGCGCGTTGTCATCAAGATTGGTTCATCATCCCTTACAGGATCTGCTGGATCTGAACTTGATCCACATGCAGTGCAAAAGGTTGTCGACCTTGCCTTTTCACTCAAAAAGCGTGGTGCAGAAGTCGTTGTTGTCTCATCTGGTGCGATTGCTGCAGGGCTTTCACCACTTGGCCTGAAAGTTCGCCCAAAGGATTTAGCTACTCAGCAGGCTGCTGCCTCTGTCGGCCAAGGTTTGCTCATTGCCCAATACAGCGAGAAGTTCAAAGCGCATGGCGTTATTTCATCGCAAGTACTTCTCACAACTGAAGATGTTGTTCGTCGCTCGCACTACGCCAATGCGCAACAGACACTTACCAAGCTTCTCTCACTCGGGGTAGTTCCTGTCATTAACGAGAACGACACCGTTGGCACACAAGAGATTCGCTTTGGAGATAACGATCGCCTTGCGGCGTTAGTGGCGCTGCTTATTCAGGCAGATCTCTTAGTTCTGGTCTCTGATATCGATGCTCTCTATGACGCACCGCCTACGCAAGCTGGAGCTAAAGCGATTCGTTATGTTGCCAATATTTCAGATATTGAATCCATCACTTTAGGTGGTGCGGGATCTTCAGGCGTTGGTAGCGGGGGAATGGTTACAAAGGTAGAAGCTGCGCGCATTGCAACGAGTGCCGGGATTCCCATGCTTCTGACATCTCTTCAGGATTCAGGACATGCGGTAGCGGGTGAAGAGTTCGGAACTTTCTTTGAAGCGCATACATCAAAGGCAAATTCACGACTGCTCTGGCTTGCTCATGCATCTACTCCTCGTGGGCGTCTGATCCTTGATGATGGCGCTGTCATTGCAATTCTTGAACGCGGTGTCTCGTTACTTCCTGCAGGAGTTACTGCAGTCGAAGGTGACTTCATCTCAGGCGATACCGTTGAACTTGCATCTGGATCAGGCAAAGTAATTGCTCGTGGCCTTGTTGCATTTGATTCTGAAGAAATCCCACAGATGCTTGGGCGTTCTACGAAAGAACTTGCGACAGCATTGGGTGCTGAATATGAGCGCGAGCTCGTGCATAGAGATGATTTAGTTCTCCTATGAACGCCGAAGCAGTCGTTGCTGAGCTAGCGCAAAAAGCCCGTAAGGCTTCGCGCTCACTTTCTACTGCAACAGGTGCTGAGCGTAAGGCGGCACTTGAAGCGATTGCTAAAGCAATTGAATCTCGCAGCGTTGAAATTCTTGCGGCCAATGTTCTCGATATGGCTAGTGCGCGTGCTGAAGATATGCATCCACAGATGCAAGATCGCTTACTTCTTACAGCAGAGCGCATTGCAGGAATTGCTGGGGGAGCGCGCCAGGTAGCAGCACTTGCTGATCCACTGGGTCAGACTCTACGTAAATCTACTCTTCCTAATGGTCTTGAGTTAGAACAAATCTCAGTTCCATTCGGAGTAATCGGAATGGTTTATGAGGCACGTCCTAATGTGACGGTTGATGCTGCAGTAATTCTCTTGATGTCTGGCAATGCTGCGTTACTTCGCGGTTCATCGTCTGCCCACCATAGCAATGAGATTCTCGTAAACGTCATGAAGGATGCGCTAGCAACAACCAAAATTTCACCTGATGTGATTCAGCTGATTCCATCGGAGGATCGCGCAACCACAAAGGCACTGCTTACAGCCCGTGGGAAAGTCGATCTTGTTATTCCTCGAGGTAGCGCCGCCCTTATCCGCATGGTTGTTGATGAGGCAACAGTTCCAACAATCGAAACGGGCGCTGGTGTCTGCCATGTCTATGTTGATGAATTTGCAGATATTGAGAAGGCTCTTCCAATTCTGATTAACTCAAAGACCCATCGACCAAGTGTCTGTAATGCCGCTGAAACTCTTCTGGTTCATAAGGCGATTGCGCCAACATTCTTGCCGATGGCGCTAAAGGCCCTGAGTGATGCCGGCGTTATCTTGCACTCTGATGCAACTGCTCAGAAAGTGGCAGATACTTTTAAGATTGCATCGACTCTTGCTGCGGATGCGAATTGGTCTACTGAATACGGTGTTCTTGAGATGAATGTTGCAGTCGTTGATTCTGTCGATGCTGCAGCCGATCACATTGCTCAATACGGCACCAATCACACAGAAGCGATCGTCACTGAAAATAAAGCCAATGCGGCTCGCTTTATCGCGCTCTCTGATTGCGCTGCTGTCATGGTCAATACTTCAACTCGATTTACTGATGGCGAACAGATGGGCTTTGGCGCAGAGATCGGAATCTCAAATCAGAAGTTGCATGCACGAGGACCTATGGGCCTTGAAGCGATGACCACAACCACGTGGATAGTTACTGGCACCGGCCAGATTCGCTCTTAATCTCATCTTTTTATAGACTCTCCATATGAGCAGCCTCTCCCGCGATGATGTCGCAAAGCTTGCAGGCCTAGCCCGCATCGAAATGACTGAGGCAGAGCTCGTTGAACTCTCATCACAATTTGGATTGATTCTCGATGCTGTTGCTCGCGTTCAAGAGATGGATCTATCTGGCGTGAAGGCGACTTCCCACCCACAGCCTCTTGAAAATATTGCTCGTCCTGATGTTGTTCTTCCAAGCCTTTCACCACACGATGCGCTCTCAGGAGCTCCAGCACAAGAAGAGTCACGTTTTCGTGTTCCACAAATCTTGGGTGAAGCTGAATGATTCGCAACACTGCAGCCCAGATGGCCGATGCCCTTGCAAAGGGGGAGACAACATCAGTTGAACTCACACAAGCGCATCTTGATCGCATTGCAGCCGTTGATGGCCACGTAAAAGCTTTCTTGCATGTTGATTCGCAGGGCGCACTAGCGCAAGCAAAAGATGTCGATGCACGTCGCGCCAAGGGTGAAAAGCTTTCTCCTATCGCAGGTATTCCACTTGCCCTCAAAGATGTTCTTGCGCAAAAAGGTGTTCCAACTACTGCAGGATCAAAGATTTTGCAGGGATGGCTTCCTCCCTATGACTCAACTGTTGTCGGCAAACTAAAAGACGCTGGCGTTGTCATTATGGGTAAGACAAATATGGATGAATTTGCCATGGGTTCATCGACAGAAAATTCTGGTTACGGTCCCACATTTAATCCGTGGGATCTCACTCGCACACCAGGTGGCTCATCAGGTGGATCAGCTGCTGCGGTATCTGCATTTGAAGCACCTCTTGCAATCGGCTCTGATACTGGTGGATCTATCCGCCAACCTGCAGCGCTTACCGGAATCGTTGGAGTTCGCCCCACATATGGCGCAGTTTCACGCTTTGGTTTGATTGCATACTCATCAAGCCTTGATCAAGCAGGACCATTTGGTCGCACAGTCCTTGATACTGCGCTGCTTCACGAAGTGATGGCAGGCCATGATCCAAAGGATGCAACAAGTATTAACGCACCTGTTCCTGCAGTGGTTGCTGCAGCAAAGAGTGGCGATGTTAAGGGAATGAAGATTGGCGTTATCAAGCAGTTGCAGGGCGAGGGATATCAGAAGGGCGTGCAGACACGCTTTGATGAATCACTTCAGGTTCTTGCATCCCTTGGCGCAGAAATCGTTGAAGTAGATTGCCCAAGCTTTGAATACGCTCTTGCCGCTTATTATTTAATCGCTCCATCTGAATGTTCTTCAAACCTGGCACGCTTTGATGCAATGCGTTACGGGCTACGTACAGGTGATGTTGATGGCGCATCTGCAGAAGCTGTCATGAGCGCAACCCGTGATGCTGGATTTGGCCGCGAAGTTAAGCGCCGCATCATCCTCGGAACATATGCACTTTCTTCAGGTTACTACGATGCTTATTACGGCAGTGCGCAGAAGATTCGCACACTCATTATTCAAGATTACGCAAAGGCATTTACTAAGGCAGATGTCTTGGTATCTCCTACTGCGCCAACTACTGCATACAAGATTGGCGAGAAGGTCGATGACCCTATGGCTATGTATTTGGGCGATGTGGCAACTATTCCTGTAAACCTTGCTGGCATCTGCGGAATGTCACTTCCTGCAGGTTTGGCCGATGAAGATAACTTGCCTGTTGGTTTCCAGATCATGGCTCCTGCAATGCAGGATCAGCGCCTGTATCAAGCAGGTGCAGCGCTTGAAGCAGCACTTCTTTCTAAGTGGGGCGCTCCTATTCTTTCCAAAGCTCCAGAATTGAAGGGAGCGAAGTAATGGCTCTTCCAACATATGACGAAGTCATCGCTAAGTGGGATCCTGTATTAGGTCTTGAAGTTCACGTTGAACTCAATACCGCGAGCAAGATGTTCTGCTCATGTGCCACAGAGTTTGGTGCAGCACCGAATACTCAGACATGTCCTGTCTGTTTAGCTCTTCCTGGCGCACTTCCTGTTGTCAATGAAAAGGCGATTGAATCAACAATTCTCATTGGCCTTGCACTGAACTGCAAGATTGCTCCTTATAGCCGCTTTGCACGTAAGAATTACTTCTACCCAGATATGCCAAAGAACTTCCAGATTTCACAGTATGACGAGCCGATCTGTTTTGATGGCTATGTTGATGTTGAAATCGATACTGAAGAAGGTCCTAAGCAGTTCCGCATTGAAGTTGAGCGCGTTCATATGGAAGAAGACACCGGTAAGTCACTTCACGTAGGTGGTGCAACTGGCCGTATTCATGGCGCTGACTACTCACTTCTTGATTACAACCGTGCCGGTATTCCACTTGTTGAAATCGTTACCAAGATTGTTCCGGGCACAGGCAAATACGCACCAGAAGTTGCTAAGGCTTACGTTGCAGAACTGCGCGACATCTTGCGTGGCCTGAAGGTCTCTGATGTGAAGATGGAGCAAGGCTCACTTCGCTGCGATGCCAACGTATCTTTGAAACCAATTGGCTCAGATGTTTTAGGCACACGTTCTGAGACAAAGAATGTGAACTCACTGCGCTCTGTTGAACGCGCAATTCGTGGAGAGATGATTCGTCACGCAGAGCTGCTCAATGATGGCAAGAAGGTTAAGCAAGAGACTCGCCACTTCCAAGAAGATACTGGCCTTACTCGCTCTGGTCGCTCGAAAGAGCAAGCAGAGGATTACCGCTACTTCCCAGATCCAGATTTGGTTCCAGTAACTCCAGCAGATGCGTGGATTGAAGAGCTACGTGCAACACTTCCAGAGCGCCCATCTCTTCGTCGTAAGCGCATTAAAGAAGAGTGGAACGTTCCAGATAAAGAGATGCAGGCGATGATCAACGCTGATGTCTTAGATATCGTTGAAGCAACAGTTCTATTGGGCGCAGATCCCACCAAGGCTCGCACATGGTGGCTCGGTGAAATCTCACGTATTGCAAATGATCAGAACATTGCTGTTGCAGACCTTGCAATCACACCCGCAGATGTTGCCGAAATTGTGGCACTTGTAGCCAAAGGTGAACTCACCGACAAACTTGCTCGTCAAGTTGTTGAAGGCGTTATCGCTGGAGAAG
>WLJF01000031.1 GCA_009701945.1 Actinomycetota bacterium | reverse complement strand
ATCTGGTTTGGGACGAGAACTTGGCCCAGATGCACTTGATTCATTTACTGAGGTAAAAAACGTTTTTATCTCAACAGAGAAATAACTAGGGGATATCCGATGAGTAAGCGTTTAGAGGGAAGAGTTGCAGTCATTACCGGTGCTGGTAGCGGAATCGGTTATGCCACCGCACTGCGTCTGGCATCAGAGGGCGCCCATGTTGTCGCTTGCGATACCAATGAAGAAACTGGCAACGCGATCGCCAAAGAGACCGGCGGTATCTTCGTCAAAGCTGATGTCACAAACTCTGAGCAAGTTGAGAATATGTATAAGGTCGCATTTGAAAAATATGGCCGTATCGATATCGCCTTTAACAATGCCGGTATCTCACCACCCGATGATGATTCCATCCTGACTACAGGCCTTGATGCATGGGAGCGCGTATTGCGCGTGAACACAACGAGCGTCTTCTTATGTTGCAAAGCTGTAATTCCTTACATGCAAAAGGCCGGTAAGGGCTCCATCATCAATACTGCATCCTTCGTTGCAACGATGGGAGCTGCCACATCGCAGATCGCATACACAGCATCGAAAGGTGGAGTTCTCTCGATGAGCCGTGAGCTTGGTGTGCAATTTGGTCGTGAAGGTATCCGCGTGAATGCTCTATCTCCTGGACCAGTCAACACTCCATTGTTGCAAGAGCTCTTTGCTAAAGATAAAGAGCGCGCAGCTCGTCGCCTCGTTCATATTCCTATGGGACGCTTTGCAGAAGCAACTGAAATCGCAGCAGCTGTGGCATTTCTTGCAAGTGATGATTCAAGCTTTATTACTGCAGCTAACTTCCTTGTTGATGGCGGCATTTCAGGGGCATATGTAACCCCGCTTGATAATTAGTCGACAGTAATAACTTCGGCGGTAGCAATACGGTCGAGGAAGGTATTAACTAAGTCAAAAGCGTTCTGATCGGTCTTCGATTGGAGCGCTTTTGTCTGTGCTCGTAACTCATCAGGATCGACTCCCTCTGACTCAACTTCAGCACAGCCGCCTTCCATAGCAAGCCATTCTTCTAATACTTCAGGGTCAATCTCTGGGTGAAATTGGAGTGCGAGTGTGCGACCCAAGGTAAATGCTTGAACAGCCAATCCTGTGCGTGCAATTTCAGTAGCAAGGGCAGGTGAGACCCAGCGATCCCAGTGGTATTCAAACCATGGGCCACTAGAGATAAGGCTCGGATCATCTGTGTGAATCTCATACCAACCAAGTTCTGCCTCCGGTGCGCGAGAGACAGAGCCACCTAGCGTGCGCGCCATCATCTGTCCGCCAAAACAAATTCCCATGATGGGTTGTCCTGCATTGTGTGCAGCTTTGAGCAGAGCAAGTTCTGGAGTGAGCCAATTGCCAATGCGCTCATCTTCATAGGCGCCATAGGGAGCGCCCATGGGAACGATGATGTCGTACTCTGCAAAGTTAGGAAAAGTTACTGTGACATTGGGGGTTGTGTAACTACTTTCAGGAACGATGAGAAATCTTTCAATCGCATAGCCACGAGCTTCAAATGCGCGCCAGATGGGACCACCGAGTGAGACGTGATCGTGTTCGATAAAGAGAGCGCGCTTTGTCATTTAGTCTCTGCAATCCTTGCCTTGACCATGTCAAGGATCAACTTCTCCTCGACCTTCCAGTCACTGGGAATCACAATGGTCTTCTTATTGAGCTTTAAGTGATCCATTTTGTCGCGGAATGCATCAAGGACGTCGGTGCTCCATGGCGCGATAGTGATGTGGTTTTTCGATGCTGATGCACCGAAGATGTAGTCATCTCCAAGCTTTATCATCGGTTGGTTCCAGGCGATGACAAGTTCCGTCTTTGGGTATTTTGTCTGAATAGTTTTAAAGATCTTGCGCATGGTGGTGGCCTGCTTGGGATCGATTGTCTTATAGAACTCAGCTGGGGTGTCATGGCGCCTTGATGATGTGGAGCCACGTGAATACATCACGAGTGCGTTGGCATGGGCTTGAGAGAAGCCGTAATTCTCTCTCAAGTGAGCAATCTGCTGGGGGTATTTCTCGTCCCTGATCTCTTTCATTACCTTAAACCAGTAGGACATCTTCTCCCCATAGCGCTTTTCAATAGCGGGGAAGTGGGCCTCGCGGGATGGGTCTTTAGGCACGGAGCAATAGTAATTGCATCGATGAGTACTATTTCAACTCTATGAAGCAAGCATCGCTGGCAATTGATGTCGGGGCAACGAAGGTGGCAGTGGGCCTTATTGCTCGCGATGGGCAGGTGCTTGCCCGCATCGATGTGAGTTCGAAGGTGGACTCCATTCAAGAACTCAATGCATCCCTTGCCGCAGCAATTACGTCAGTGATGGCAACAGATGGTGTTTCTGTAGTGGGCGCAGGTATTGGATCTGCAGGTCCTATTGATAATGCAAAGGGGACGATTAATCCCGTCAACATTGCTGCCTGGGTTGATTTCTCACTCGTTGATTTTGTTAAAGAAGTGTCAGGGCTTTCATCGGTGCGCATCATTGGGGATGCCAGCGCACTTGCCTATGCAGAGTTTGTCTTGGGTGCAGGCCGTGGTGCCACAAACTTGATGGGCATCGTTGTCTCAACAGGAATTGGTGGCGGAGTTGTTTTAAATGGCGAATTCCATGTGGGGCGCACAGGCAATGCTGGATATATAGGACATGCAGTTGTTGTGAAGGACGGAACGCTCTGTGCTTGTGATCAACACGGATGTGTTGAGGCATATGCAAGTGGAACCAATATGGCGAAAGATTTTGGTGTCGATAAATTTGAAGATGTTGCAGATGCTGCGCGCAAGGGTGATGCGAAGGCAGTTGCTGCAATAGAGAAGGGCGCTGCTGTGCTTGCGCTTGGGCTTTTGAACGCTGTGGCTCTGATGGATCTTGACACCATTGTGGTGGGCGGGGGAGTCATGAGCGCTGATGATGTCTACTGGCCGATTTTGGTGAAGTACTTTGAGAAAGAGATGAAAAGATTGAATTTTCCAGGCGCTGTGGCGTTAAAGAAGGCAACACTCGGCAAAGATTCAGGACTTGTTGGCGCTGGTTTGGTTGGATTCATTCCACAAGAGAAAGGGGCATAAGGTGTTGGAATATTCCGAACGTCCATGGGGCAGCTATCGAGTCCTTCATACCAATGCCTTTTCTCAGGTCAAAGAGATCACCGTCAAAGCTGGTGCACGCCTTTCCTATCAAACACATGAGAAGCGCGCAGAGCACTGGTTTATTACACAAGGGCCAGCTCTTGTCACTATCGATGGCGTGACAAAGACGATGCAGGCAGGTGAATCAGTAGATATTGCAATCGGCGTTGCACATCGCATGGCAGCACCTGAATCAAACGGTGTGACATTTATTGAGGTGCAGACCGGCACATACTTTGGCGAAGATGACATCGTGCGCCTTGAGGATGATTTCGGCCGTAACTAATGAAGGTTGTTAGGCGCAGCGTTACAGAAGGATTCTCACTCGCCATAGAAACACCGCAAGGCCACAAGGTTTTTCCGGCAACTGTTCCGGGTTCTATCCACACAGATCTCATTGCTGCAGGTGTCATAGGCGATATCCGCATTGATGGCACAGAGGCTGAACAAGAGTGGATTAGAAATGCAGATTCTGCGTATTCAACCCAGATTCCTGCCCAATCAGGTGGCGGCAACTATGAATTGAAATTCGATGGCCTTGATACCTTGGCAACAGTCTCTCTCAATGGCGCCGTGAAGCTGCAGACTGAAAATATGCATCGCGCATTTGTTCTTGATATTTCAGGTAGCACATCTGGTGCAATGGATCTGAAGGTGGAATTTAAGGCACCTCTTCCTGAAGCGCTGAAGCGAGAGAAAGAGATGGGTCCATATCCCAATCCCTATGACATGCCCTATAACTACTTTAGAAAGATGGCATGCAGCTTTGGTTGGGATTGGGGTCCGATCACTGTCACAAGCGGTATTTGGAAACCCATTTGGTTAACACAGTGGGATGAAGGAATTCTTGATGAAGTAGGAATCGTTAGTGATGTGGTTGATGGTGTTCCGCAGTTACGAGTGCGCTCTGTGGGACGTGGAAGTGCAACCACTGTTGAAGTAGTCATTAGTGGCCATGGCAAAGAGAAGAGAGTTAAGACAACTCTCGGTAGCGATGAAGTCATTACCTGTGAGGGCTTTGAGCTCTGGCACCCACGTGGCTTTGGGCAGGCAACTCTCTATTCGGTTGAGGTAACTCTTCTCAACGCTGCAGGTGATGTGATTGATGAAGTAGTGAAGAGAGTGGGCTTTAGACACGTCTCACTCGACCAGAGCAACTTCGGTGATCGCCAGATGTTTGCTATCTGTGTCAATGGCCAGCGTGTGTGGGCCAAGGGAGTGAACTGGATTCCTGATGACCCATTCCCGCATCGAGTATCGAAAGAGCAGTATGCGGACAAGATTGCCGATCTCTACTCAGTAGAAGTCAATGCAATCCGCGTGTGGGGCGGTGGTATTTATGAATCAGATGATTTCTATGACGTGTGTGATGAATTAGGAATTATTGTCTGGCAAGACTTCCTCTTTGCCTGCGCTGCATATCCTGAAACTCCTGCCATGTTTGCAGAAGTAAAAGAAGAGTCACATCAGGCAATTACTCGCTTGGGATCACATGCCAGCCTTGTGATGTGGTGCGGTGGAAATGAATGTATTGAAGGCTTTCAGCATTGGGGATGGAAGGAAGCACTGGCAGGAAAGCCATGGGGGCTTAATTTCTATCTCGATACCTTGCCTGCATCCCTTGCCGCCTTTGATGGTTCTCGTCCCTATATTCCAGGCTCTCCTTTTTCTACCGTGAAAGAAGATGTGAAGGATTTTTCATCAGGAACTAATCACATCTGGGATGTCTGGAATGAGACTGGCTACCAGCGCTATGAAGAGTATTCACCATCGTTTTCAGCAGAGTTTGGTTATAACGGACCCGGTTCCTGGCGCACACTGACTAAGGCGATTGGTAAATCGAATTTAGATTCAGCAGATAGTGATTTAGCGACACATCAGAAAGCATTCTTTGGTATGGATAAAGTGGCAAAGGGATTGGTCCGTGAATTTAGTAAAGAATTTACCCAAGGCCCTGCTTGGTATTTTGCAGCTCAACTTGTGCAGGCACGTGCTGTGGAGGTGGGTTTAAAGCACTTTAGGTCGCAATATGAAACATGTTCAGGATCTGTGCTCTGGCAATACAACGATATGTGGCCTGCCATCAGTTGGGCTGTTCTTGATTCTGCCTCCTCGCGCAAACTCTCTTGGTATGCGATGCGCGAGGCATATAGACCGCAGGTGCTGCATTTTTCAGGAGTTGAACGAAAGCTCATTCTGATCAATGACGCAAGCGCTGCATGGAGTGATGTGTTAAAGGTTCACCTTGTGGGCAAGAGCGGTGAGGTACTGGAGAGCTCATCTCGCGAAGTTTCACTTGAGCCACGTTCGCAATCAAGCTTTGCCTTAAGTGAGCTCTTTAAGAGCGCTGATATCTCTGCAATTGATGGCTATCTCATTGCAGAGCTCGGTGCTATTCGCACAGCGCGACGCGTCTTGGATGCTCCCGTAGTGGAGGTCTGTGCGCATAACGTTGATATCCAAGAGCGTGTGGTGGGTGAACAAGTGCAGGTGCATATCGAAGCCAACTGCTTTATCTATGAGCTCTCACTACTGCCTGAGCTAGTAGCCCTAGATCGAGTGGAAGTATCGGCTGAGCGCATCACTTTGCTGCCAGGTGAATCAATCGATATCACCATCGATTGCTCTAACGCCGCAGATGCGAAGAAGGTGGCATCACAGATTGAAGAGATTACCTGGAGCCTTAATCGCTTGATGAATGAGAGAGTATCTTTGAACTATGAATCGCATCAATGAATTTAACCGCCGCCTGGCGCAGAAGATCACATCCTTTGTTTCAACGATGTGGTGTGCGTATATCTTTGCAGCCCTTGCCCTGATTTCATTGCCTGCAGCTATTAAGTCAGGTGATGTTGTGATCATCGTGGCCTGGGTTGCACAGACTTTTCTGCAGTTGGTACTGCTCTCCATCATCATGGTCGGACAGCAGGTTGCATCTGCCTCAGTGGAGAAGATGATTCAAGAGACCCATGAGGCATCTATTGGTGAGTTTGAGCTAGCGAAAGAGGCTCGTGCAATTGCAGATCAAGAGTTAAAAGAGCTCAAGAAGATTGCATCAGAGATGCATCAGGTACTGAGAGATATTGAGGGTAAGAAGTAAGTTAGAGCGAGCGCAGTACCGCTGTAACAATTCCTAGCACTTCACACTGGTCACCATCGATAGGTGCAAAGTCATCGTTTGCAGGTAGTAACCAGATGTGGCCACCCTTGCGTGAGAATGTCTTCACAGTTGCTTCGCCATCGATCATCGCAGCAACGATGTCGCCATTGTTAGCATCCTTCTGCTGACGTAGCACAACGTAATCGCCATCGCAGATAGCGGCGTTAATCATTGATTCACCCTTTACTTTGAGCATAAAGAGATCGCCCTTACCAACCAGTGATTCAGGAAGAGGAAGAGTCTCTTCAATCTGTTGATCGGCGGTAATAGGAACACCTGCTGCGATGGATCCAACAAGTGGAATAAAGCGAGTCTTATCTGTGTGGGCACCAGCGCCAGTCATTGAATCGGGAAGGACAACTTCCATCGCGCGACCTCGGTCGGCATCGCGGCGGATAAAGCCCTTCTCCTCCAAGATATCGAGCTGGTATTTAACGGATGCGGGGGAGTTAAGCCCTGCTGCCTCACCGATCTCACGCATGGAGGGGGCATAGCCCTGGGATTCAGTGGATGTCTTGATGAAGTCGAGGATGGTGATCTGGCGAGCGGTGAGCTCAGCCTTACCTGCTGATGGGGTCTCTTTTTTGGCCATACGCAGATTCTTCCACAGGTTGGGGATAAATTCAAACAAATGTTCGAATATTTCTTGCAGATGTCGGTGGGGGGCTGTATGGTTTTCCTATCGAACAAGTGTTCGAAAACCTTCCCCAAGGTTTAAGGCATAGCAGGAGCTGAGAACTATGAGCACAATGACACTATCTACATATGGCTCTGAAGTCAGTGTAAATCAAGGCTTTTTGGCCAATCCGTCTACGATTACCCTTAATCGTCGTGGCCGCCTTGCTCGCACCTTTGTCGTTCTCTCTCTCGCTATCGTCCTTGGTTCAGTAGTCAGCGCAAAGGCTGGGGCTGGCATAGATGCAGCACCTCAGGCGGCTGGATCCTTCATCACCGTGACTGTGGCCCCTGGAGATACCGTCTGGTCCCTTGCCAACCGCCTTGCAGGTGCGCGGGATGTGCGCTCACTCGTCTCTGAGATCATCTCGGTCAACTCACTAGCTAGCGTTGATGTGGCAACAGGTCAGAAGCTACGTATCCCGCTCAAGTAAAGGTCAGCCACGACACGAAGTAGATTTTCCTACTCAAGAGGCAGAGTCTCAAGAAATGCTTTATAGTTCCCACTATATGTAGGGGTCGAAGACGCAAAAACTTCCATAAGTAGTGGTTT
>WLJF01000030.1 GCA_009701945.1 Actinomycetota bacterium | reverse complement strand
TGAGGTTCATCGCCATAACAGTCTTACCGGTGATTACACCAACGAGAGCCATTGAAGTTCCAACAGAGAGATCGATACCACCTGTGATGATGACGAAGGTGACACCGATCGCCATCAGGCCAATCACCGTTGTGGACATCAAAATTCCGCCAGAGACATTTGCCCATGAGGCAAAGACAGGGCGCATAATGGTGAAGAAGGTAAAGATGACAAGGAGGCTCGCAAGTGCTGTCACTCGACCAATTTCTCGGCGAATAAAGGCTGCAACCTTGCTGCTGCCCTCTGACTTTGTGCCTGCGTTAGTTGCTTCTGACATTTCTCTCTCTTTTCCCGTATTAGTTAACTGTGGTCAATGTGTCGCTGAACTTGGTCGCAAGTTCCATGATGATGTTCTGGTTGGCATCTTTATTCTCAATAATTCCTGTCAAGCGTCCATCACACATCACAGCGATGCGATCAGAGAGTCGTAGAACCTCTGGAAGCTCGGATGAAATCATAATGATGGACTTGCCTTCTTCAGCTAAGCCGGTGAGCAGACGATAAATCTCATCCTTTGCTCCCACATCAATTCCACGTGTTGGCTCATCGAATATCAACACATCGCAGTTGCGAGTAAGCCACTTTGCAATAACTACCTTCTGCTGGTTTCCACCCGATAAGTTCTTCAGGAATTGGCGCTCAGATGGTGTGCGCACTCTGAGCTGTGCAATGGCATCTCGTGCAATTCCAGCAGCTGACTTAACTTTAAGGAATCCAAATTTATTGGAGAAACGTGGAATGGAGGAGAGGATCACATTGAAGGTGATGTCTTGATTGAGAAGTAGACCAAAACGCTTGCGGTCTTCGGAGAGGTATCCGATACCTGCAGCCACAGCATCTGATGGTTGCTTGATCTTTACCTCTTTACCATTGAGGAAGACGACTCCTTCAGTCTTTGGATCAGCTCCCATGATCGCTCGCGCAAGTTCAGTGCGTCCTGCACCCATCAAACCTGCAAAGCCAAGAATTTCACCTTTGCGAAGATCGAAGGAGATATCTCTAAGAAGGTTTTGATCTGAAAGGTTCTTTACCTGTAGAACAATGTCACTGCCGATGGAGCGGTTGGTTGGGCGTTGATCCTGATCCACTTTACGACCGACCATGAGTGAGATCACCTCTGGGATATCTGTTTCAGAAGTCTTGAGAGTCTTTACATACTCACCATCACGTAGAACTGTGATGCGGTCAGTGATCTTCTCTAGCTCTTCAAGGCGGTGAGAGATATAGACAACTCCCTTTCCTGCAGCCTTCAGAGAGCGAATAATCTTAAAGAGCGCATCAGTTTCAGCCGGGGTTAGCGAAGAGGTTGGTTCATCCATGATGATGACTGAACCGCGGTAGGAGACAGCCTTTGCGATTTCAACCATCTGCTGTTTTGCAATAGTGAGTTCACCAACGATGTCGTTGGGATTAAGGGCCAAACCTAATTCTGCTAGGAGCGCTGTAGCGGCATCGACTAGCTTCTTATTATTGAGAAAAACTCCACCAGGGAATCGATCTTCACGACCAATAAAGATGTTTTCAGCAACCGTGAGGTGAGGCATCAAGTTGAGCTCTTGGTGGATGATGCTAAGGCCAAGCTTCTGCGCTTCAAATGGATTAGGAATTGTTACTGACTTGCCCTTGTAAACAATTTCTCCAGAATCTTTCTTATAAATACCAGAAAGAATCTTCATCAATGTTGACTTGCCAGCACCATTCTCACCAACAATGGCGTGAACTTCACCTTCGTTGAGATCAAAGTGCACATTGTTAAGTGCCTTAACGCCCGGGAACTCTTTACTAACGCCAGAGAGTGATAAGAGCTGTGTTGAGGCCATTGTTTTCACCTTACATCTAGAGTTGCGATGAACTTATCTACTTAAGAGTAAAGCATGATGGCCGAGATTGCTCCCGGCCACCATGCCTTTAATTTCTTACAAATGAGTCGAGAACGACTTATTCGTAGAGGTTACCAGCGATCTTTGGATCGGTGATGTTTGCCTTATCGTAGTAGTAGAAACCTGTATCGATAAGGTTCTTTGGAACTGTCTTGTTACGTACATAGTTAACAAGAGCTTCGACAGTCTTTGCACCGATACCCATTGGGCTCTGTGTGATTGCACCTGACTGGAGACCAGACTTGATGTTTGCCATCTGCTGCTTTCCTGAGTCAAATCCGATCAACTTAACTGCGCCATTCTTAAGCTTTGCAGCCTTGAATGCCTGACCAGCACCGATTGAAACACCTTCGTTAGTTCCGTAGACACCCTTGAGATCCTTGTTAGCAACAAGTGCTGCTGAAACGATTTCCTGTGCCTTAAGAGCATCTCCACCTTCAGCGTACTGAGGTGTAAGGAGCTTGATGCCCTTGTACTTAGCCTTCATGCGGTTGATGAAGCCGTTTGCACGGTCGATACCAGTCTGGTTTGTCTGTGAGTGACCAACAACCAAAACCTTACCTTTGTTACCAACCAACTTAGCCATCCAGTCAGCAGCTAGTGCACCAGCAGCTGTTGAATTTGTGTATGCAACGCCAAGTGCGCAGTCAGAGTTTGGTCCAAGTGCTGGAACTCCACCTTCACAGCTAGCTGCTGTATCGAACATGTACACAGGAATGCCTGCTGCCTTAGCTGCCTTGAGCTTTGGAAGTGACTGTGTTGTTCCAAGTGCTGCGTAACCGATTGCATCTGGCTTAAGTGCAATTGCTGCATCAAGCATTTCAAGCTGCTTATCGATCATTGTTTCTGCTGCTGGACCAATGAAGTGAACTTCTGCGTTCATCTTCTTAGCTTGATCTTCAGCGCCCTTCTTTACTGCCTGCCAAAATTGGTGCGTTTCGCCCTTTGAGATCAATTCGATCTTAAGAGTCTTCTCTGCAGCTGTTACTGGAGTTGCTGTTCCAGTTACTAGCGCCAGTGCTGATAGTGCAGCAACTGTGATGAGACCTTTCTTCATGTATTTCTCCTCTAGAAGCAGCGGAATTGCTGTGTGGAAATCCTAGGGGGGCGGCGCGCTACCTTCAATAATTAGGGGGTAAATACCGCGCGGTTAAGCCAATCGTTACATCTTCGTTATCTTGTAGGCAGATAAGGCGTTCTCACGCCAGAAAAGTTCATTTTCCCTTTCAGTAAATTTCACCGTAAGGCTCTGGGCTAGGCGAACTACCTCTGAATAACCTGATGTGGCTAAAAGCGCCACGGGCCAATCGGAGCCAAACATCAGCCTTTCTGGACTAAAGCTCTCAATGATGTGATCAACGTAGGGCACAAAGTCATCAACTTTCCAGATATTCCACTTTGCTTCAGTCACCATTCCAGAAATCTTGCACGAAACGTTATCGAAGGATGAAAGTTCTGTAATCAGAGATTTCCAAGGCTGCATTTCTTCTCTAGCAATATATGGCTTTGAGATATGGTCAAGAACGAATTGCACATCAGGGCACGCTTTGACTAATTCAATAGCAGCCGGCAGTTCAGGAGTTTTCGTCAAGATGTCATAAGTCAGACCCATCTTGCCTAGTTGTTGCACGGTTGCAATCGATTGTGGTTTCGCTAAGTAATTGGAGTCAGATAGGTCTTGTGCGACATCGCGGATGCCTTTGAGGTAGCTACCACCGTTTGCTTCTAAATACTTCTCGCACTGAGGGATCGCACCGGGTGAATCAATCTGTAGCCAACCCACCACAGCAATCACTGTGGAATCTGATTGCGCAATCTCCAGTAGTTCAAAAGTTTCATCATGTGTTGTCGTTGCGTGAACGAGGATTGTCTTCTCGATTCCCGTTCCAGCAATCGCACTGCGCAGATCATCGGTGTTGAAGTTACGAGCAACAGGCTCCATGCCATCGCCCACCATCCACTCTTGTGGGCGAATGGAGAGGTCCCATAGATGGTGGTGCGAATCAATTCTCACGATTGCAATTTAACCTTGGGCAACTACATGTTCAAGAGGTGCACCTGCAGCCAGAAGCTGTAATTGGGATTCCACCAAAGCCCTGCCACGTGGTTCAAATGCATCTGAATTTCCACCCACATGTGGAACAAGAAGAAGATTCTTCGCACTCCATAGTGGATGCCCGGCTGGAAGTGGCTCAGGGTCTGTCACATCGAGGGCTGCAAAGATGCGCCCTGAATTGAGCTCCTTTACAAGTGCATCGGTTTCAACGACAGGACCACGGGCGACATTGATAAGTAGTGCGCCATCCTTCATTGCAGCAATTCGTTTAGCGTTAAAGAGATGACGAGATGAATCTGAGAGCGGAAGAATCAAAATGATGATGTCGAGCTCAGGTAGATGAGCATCGAGTTGATCGATGGTGAGCGAGCCATCTCTGCCTGATTGGGTAAATGCGGTGATGGATACTTCAAAGCCAGAGAGATTCTTGGCAATCTTCTTACCGATTGATCCATATCCAATGATTCCGATCTTGGAATCACTCAGTGATGATGTGCGGTGATGGCTCCACCTGCCTGCAATCTGCTCACGCATAAATTCAGGAAAACCTCGGCGGGAAGCAATTGCTAAGCCCACAGCTAATTCAGCAGTGGATGCATCATGCACGCCTCGTGCATTGCAGAGCGTTAACCCTGGTCGAAGGTATGCAAGTGCATCGTCATAGCCGGCGTTGAGCATCTGCAGAGTTTTTAGATTGGGCATTTGTGCGGCATAGGAGAGAGCCTTTGCGCCTCCCATATAAAGAGGAACATAGAAATCTATCTGTGACAGATCTGATGAATCTAATGGAAAGTTTTCAGGGGAGAGCAGCGTGATTCCAGCAGGAGCTGTGAGGTCATCCCATTGCGTCCAAACCTTGATCGAAGACATTTCTTACCGTTCTGGAATTACTTCAACTGTATTTGAAAGAGTTCCAACGCCTGCAACGTTAATCTCAACGATATCTCCTGCAGCAAGTGCGATATCCATGGGAGGCACGATTCCTGTGCCGGTGGAGAGAATTAAGCCATGAGGAAAATCTTGGCAACGAAATACATAGTTCACGAGATCTTCCAGAGTTCTATTGAGAGCACCGAGTGAAGTCTCTGCCTCCCAGACCAGAGCTGAACCGCGAAGAATCTTTGCTTTGATGCTCATCTCATTGGCTGCAGGTGCAAGCCATGCAGGAGTGATATCTGGGCCGATTGCGGTTGAGCCGATGTAGATCTTTGCTTGTGAGAGGTAGAGAGGGTTTTCACCTTCAATAGAACGCGCAGTGACATCGTTACAGATCGCATAACCAATAATCTCGCGATGCTTATTTATATAGATAGCAACTTCTGGTTCAGGCACAGATGCCTCGCTGTCATAGCGAATACCAATAGGTGCATTGGTTCCTCGCGCACGAATTGCAGTTGATTTAAAGAAGAGCTCCGGGCGATCTGCTTCATAGACGCGTTGATAGACATCAGGCACACCGCTCTCCTCTTTACGAGCATCGCGAGAGCGAAGGTAGGTAACGCCAGCTCCCCATAATTCAATTTCAGCAGCGATTGGAGGTGCAAGTTCTCCAGAGATGGTTGTGGTTGCGCCAGCTGTGCGAGTTTTGAGTTCAGCAAGAGTCAGGTGCATTGCTTCAGTCAGTGTGGGTAGACCTTCAACGCTGCGGTGAACGCCATCGGTAGTAACGGCAAATTGGTATTGCGCGTTTGCGGTATGAAGGACTGAAAATTTCATTGAGTTCCTTAACTAGTCGAGGTAAAAGTTTTGGTGGAGTGTATGCCACCACTCGCCATCGCGAGCTTCGGGAACTTGCACCTGCATAGGAGCTGTGATCTTCCACCACTTCTGTGTTTCAGGATCTGCCGCGATAAGAGCCATATCCGCCTCGTAGTCATTACCTGTGTACTCCATATAAGCAAAGAGGAGATTTTCATATCGAAAGATGGAGTAGTTCTGGATATTAGCTTTCTTCAAAGTCGCAGCAACTGTTGGCCAGATAGCCTCGTGAATGCGTTCATACTCTTCGATTTCTTCAGGCTTAATACCAATTACTTGGCCGATTCTTTTGATGCTCATGCCTGGATCTTCTCAATCAAACCTGCATCTTCTAGCTCGCTCCAGATACTTTCAGGAAGTGGGCGATTGAAATCTTCTGCATTCGAACGCAGTTCAGCAGCTGTGCGAGGACCAGTCAGAACTGATGTCACAGCAGGGTGGCGCAATGGGAATTGCAGCGCTGCTGCAATGAGTGGGACATCTCGTTCTTTGAGGAAGTCACATATCTTCTTAGCTCTGGCGATGATTTCATCAGATGCTGGAAGATAGTTATATGTTGCACCCGCGACCGGGTTAGCAAGAACTCCAGAGTTGAGAACTCCGCCCATTGAGATATCGATCTTGTTCTTCAGCGCATATGGGAAGAGATCATGCTGTGCTACTTGATCAAGGAGAGTAAATCGACCTGCGATGAGTGCAATATCAAGATCTGTGTTCTTCATAATCTCAAGAGCTGGAACGACATAGTTCATTCCAAGGCCGATTGCTTTAATGAGTCCTTGTGAACGAAGGTCGGCAAGAACTGGGAATGCGTTGTTAATTGCTTCTGGGATGTAATCCTCAGCATCATGCATTAAGACAATATCTATGTGATCTAGGCCAAGACGCTCGAGGCTCTCATCGAATGATCGTCTAATGCCCTCAGGTGTGTAGTCATAGATAGGAACGATGTCGCGAGGTGCATCAGGGAACCATTTCTCAGGTTCGACTCCTTCAACATGGCGCAGTACTCGACCGACTTTGGTTTCAATAACGAAAGGAGTCTTCACATTGCGCAGAACCTTGCCCACGCGAATCTCTGCAACGCCATGACCATATTGAGGGGCTGTATCGAAGTAGTTAATTCCTAATTCAAGAGCAGTATTAAGAAGAGCATCGCCTTCAGAATCAGATACAGAAGCAAAGAGTCCACCTAGAGGGGCCGTACCAAGAGCAAAGCGTGTAACCTCAAGATTTGAACGCTTTAACTTAACTTTCTCGCTATACCGCGGCATAAATTCATCCTATATGATTTTGCAGGTCAAGCGAAGAGTCAATTTTCATACAAGCAAAGGGATGTCATGCCTAAGGTAACTGGATTTAGAACTGTCGATGTCAGATTCCCAACTTCACGCGGACTCGATGGTTCCGATGCAATGAATAAGGAACCCGATTATTCGGCAGCTCTTCTCATCCTAGAAACTGATGACCCAACACTTGAAGGCCATGGCTTTGTCTTTACATGCGGCCGCGGAAATGATCTGCAGTGCGACATGATCGAACAACTTGCACCGTATGCAGTGGGACGCGATGTTGCAGATCTTGCAACCAGCATGGGCGAGTTCGCTCGCAGCTTGGTTCGTGATTCACAGATTCGTTGGTTAGGTCCAGAAAAAGGCGTGACACAAATGGCAGCCGGTGCAGTCGTTAACGCTGCATGGGATCTTGTGACAAAGCATGCAAAGAAGCCTTTATGGAAGTTCCTTTCAGATCTCACACCAGAACAAATCGTTGAACTTGTTGATTTTAGATACATCACTGATGCGCTTACACCCGCTGAAGCGCTTGAGATATTACGTAAGACAGAGCCACAGCGCGCTGCCAATGAAGCAAAGCTTCGCGCTGAAGGATTGCCTGCCTATACAAC
>WLJF01000003.1 GCA_009701945.1 Actinomycetota bacterium | reverse complement strand
TGTTGTCCACGATCCAAAGGGCATCGAACCTGCACGTAAGCGCTTCCCTAATCTTGATTACCAAGAGAAGGTTGTCGATGCAGTGAAGGGCGCAGATGCAATCTTGCACCTCACTGAGTGGAAGGAATATCGCGAACTCGATCCATCAGTAATTGGTCAGCTCGTGAAGTCCAAGTTCCTGATTGACGGTCGCAATATGTTGGACCGTAACTTGTGGCGCGCAGCTGGCTGGCGCGTACATGCATTGGGTAGAACTGACTAGAAACCAGTCTTTGCATTGCGACGGGCGCTCAATTGGGCGCCTTTTGCTTTTGCTTCTTCCGATAGCTCTGAGAGCTGAGATTCAATCTTCTTTGCAACTGATGCATCAGCTGCTCCAATGATTCGCGCTGCAAGAATTCCAGCATTTTTCGCATTATCAATTCCTACAGTTGCTACTGGGATTCCACCTGGCATCTGCACGATGGAAAGAAGTGAATCCATTCCATCTAAGTTCTTCAATGAGACAGGAACTCCGATAACGGGAAGTGTTGTTAAGGATGCGACCATTCCCGGAAGGTGCGCTGCTCCCCCTGCACCAGCAATGATTACTTTGTAACCCTTTGATGCAGCGCTCTTTGCAAACTCAACCATTTCTTCTGGCATGCGATGAGCAGAGACAACGTCTGCGCTATAACTAATACCAAATGAATCAAGAGCCTTTGCAGCTTCCTCCATCACGGGCCAATCAGAGTCAGAGCCCATGATGATTGCTACATCTATACGATCACTCATCGATTACTCCACTCATGTAGTCCTGTGCATGCTGCACATCAGTGGTTAATTGTAGAAGGTCTGAACCGACTGCGGTGACATGGCCAATCTTGCGCCCAGCGCGTACTTCCTTCTTGTAATGGTGGAATTTAAGGTCCGGATTACGTGCCATGAGATGAAGATAAGGACGATACATATCCGTCTTCTCGCCCCCCAAGATATTTCCCATGACTGCAATATCAGCAGTCATTGAAGGATCACCGAGCGGTAGATCAAGAATTGCCCGCAGATGTTGTTCGAACTGACTTGTCACAGAACCATCAATAGTCCAATGACCCGAGTTGTGTGGGCGCATTGCAAGCTCATTGATAAAGAGGTGCTCGCCTTTCACAAACATTTCAACTGCCATGACGCCAACCACGCCAACCTCTTGAGCAATATCCAGTGCAATCTTCTGCGCCTTTTCAGCTAGCTCTGTCGAAATATTCTGCGCAGGAGAGATTGTCATCGTGCAGATTCCATCTTCTTGAATTGTCTCTGTTGGAGTCCAAGATGTTGCTTGTCCATGAGGAGAACGCGCAACCATGACGGCAATCTCGGTATCAAATGAGATGAGTTCTTCAATAAGTAGTTGAGGCGTAGTTTTTAGTACCTCAGCAAGCTCATCTTGAGAATTAATCTTCCAGACTCCACGGCCGTCATAACCACCAGAAATAGCCTTTGCAATCAGTGGATAACGATCAATATCTGCAGTTGTTGTAACAACCTTCCATGCAGGAGATGGGAATGAACTTAGCTTCTCGCGCATCTGCGCCTTATCTTGTGAATAGATAAATGCTGATGATGGTGGATAAACCTTTACGCCCGTTGCTTCGAGACCTTTGATGACCGATAGCGGCACAAGTTCATGCTCGAAGGTAACAACATCACATTCTTCAGCAAATTTCTTCAACGCCTCAAGGTCTGTGTAATCACCAACAACATGATGGGTGATCTGGGCACCAGAATCTTCGGCGCTTTGTGCAAAGAGAAGAAGATCAATTCCAAGTGCGGTAGCTGGCGCAACCATCATCCGTGCCAGTTGCCCTGCGCCAATGACGCCAACTCGAGGAAATCTTTCGTTCACAGAAGCTATCGTAGATGAACGATGTCCCCCACTGTTACTCGAGAACCATCTTCGAGAATGAGTTCACCGGCAGGCGTGACATCAACGGCTTTGCCCGTCTTATAGCTTGCATCAGGATGTTCAATACGAACCTGCTGCCCCATAGTTGAAGAATGCTCGCAATAGAGATGACGCAGATCTTCACCGCTCTGCCATCTTTCGAAGAGTTCTTCAAAGGTAGTCAGAAAAGAGGCAAGTATGAGATTGCGATCAAGGACTGGAAAATGGTGGAGTGCAAGTGATGTTGCATGATCAACAGGAAGTTCTTCCTGTGTCATTCCAACATTGATTCCAACTCCAATAATGATTCCATCGCCACTTACTTGAGCGATGATTCCGCCGACTTTACCTTCACCAAGAACAATGTCATTCGGCCATTTAAGAGTGGGAGAAAAAGTAGGATCAATCTTTGCTAGCGCGAAGATTGCACTCAGTCCTGTGAGTAATGTGAGAAATGACCAATCAGACTTATCGCGTTCTGGTTTTACATAGAGAGAGAACATGAGAGCAGACGAAGTAGGTGCATCGAATTTTCTATCAAGACGTCCACGTCCCGCACTTTGATATTCCGTTGCAACAACTTCGCCATGCTTAGCTTTTTCTTCTGCGACCAATTGAGCAATATCGTCTTGAGTGGAGCCCGTGACTTCAACCACGCTTACTCGCCAGTACCGCGAGATATTTTCTGAGATCACCAAAGTATCTAGCGGTGGTCTTGGCGCAACTGTGCTCACGACTAGTACCTTATGTACATGAGCCCAGATCTGCACACTACCGCGGGAAAAATCGAAGACCTCCGCGAAAGAATTGATGAAGCCGTCCACGCTGGTTCTGCCCGAGCAGAAGAGAAGCAGCACGCCAAGGGCAAGGGAACCGCTCGCGAACGCATCGAGATGCTTGTAGATCCTGATTCATTCACTGAGATTGATGAGTTCGCTCGTCACCGCGCACAAAACTTTGGCATGGAGAAGAACCGCCCTTACGGCGACGGTGTAATCATCGGAACTGCAACCGTTGATGGCAGGCCAATTGCTCTCTATTCACAAGACTTCACGGTCTTTGGTGGATCACTCGGTGAAGTGCATGCAGAGAAGATTGTGAAGATTGCTGAGTTTGCGCTGAAGTCAGGAATTCCACTGATTGGAATTAACGATTCAGGTGGAGCTCGAATCCAAGAAGGCGTTGCCTCACTTAATGGCTACGGAAGAATCTTCCGCCTTAACACTCGTTCATCAGGTGTCATTCCTCAGATTTCACTCATCCTCGGTCCATGTGCTGGTGGATCTGCATATTCCCCAGCGCTCACTGACTTCACCGTTATGGTGAAGGAGACCTCAAACATGTTTATTACTGGTCCTGATGTCATCAAGACTGTTACAGGCGAAGATGTTGGAATGGAAGAGCTCGGCGGAGCCTTTACTCACAACACCAAATCTGGAAACGCGCATTACATGGCAGATTCTGAAGCTGATGCGATTGATTATGTGAAGGCACTCTTGTCTTATCTTCCATCAAATAATATGGATGGATCTCCTGTCCTTCCACCTACAGAGACACTTGATAAGAGCGCATCTGATACTGCCCTCAATACATTAATCCCTGATAGTCCTAACCAGCCTTATGACATGAAATCACTCATTCAGGCACTTGTTGATGAAGGTGAATTCCTAGAAGTACATGCGCTCTATGCTCCAAATATTGTGGTTGGCTTTGCGCGAATCGAAGGTCAATCCATCGGAATCATTGCTAACCAGCCGTCACAACTTGCTGGAACACTTGATATCAACTCATCAGAGAAGGCAGCTCGCTTCTTGCGTTTCTGCGATGCATTTAATATTCCAATCCTTACTCTCGTTGACGTACCTGGATTTATGCCAGGAACTGAGCAAGAGTGGAATGGCATCATTCGTCGCGGCGCAAAGCTTCTCTACGCCTACGCTGAAGCATCAGTGCCTCTTGTAACCCTTATTACTCGTAAGGCATACGGTGGAGCATTTATTGTTATGGGTTCAAAATACCTTGGCAGTGATATCAACTTTGCGTGGCCTAGCGCTGAAATTGCAGTAATGGGTGCACAAGGAGCCGTCAATATTCTCTATCGCAAAGATTTAGCAGAAGCTAAGGATCAAGATGCAAAGCGCGCTGAACTCATTACCGAGTACACCGAGAAGTTCTCCAATCCATACTTGGCTGCAGAGCGCGGAACAATCGATAGCGTGATTGAACCTGAAGATTCACGTCAATACATCACAAAGGCATTTCGCACGTTAAAGACTAAGCGCGATACCTTGCCTGCTCGTAAGCACGGAAATATTCCTCTATAAGAATGAAATTTACTGTCACTGCGGGCAATCCAACGCCTGAAGAACTTCTTGCTCTTCAGGCGGTATTGGCAAACCACAAAGCTGTCGACATCAAACCTGTCATTAAGCGAAGCGTCTTTGCACTTCCTCAACTACGTCAGCCCCTGCCACATCAACTTACCTTCAGCGCACGAAAGCATCGATAAATGCCTCGTATTGTTTTAGCATCACAATCAACTTCGCGACGACGCCTACTTGAAGATGCAGGGCTTAAGCCAACAATCATCGTCAGCAATGTTGATGAAGAGACTGATTTCTTCAATGCCATGGCTCCTGTTGATATGGTGATTGCTCTTGCAATATCGAAGGCTCACACGGTTCGCGAGATGATTGATTACCCAGCAATCATCATTGGGTGTGATTCAACATTTGATGTGGACGGCATCTCTTTTGGCAAGCCTGGAACACCCGAGATTGCGATTGAGCGAGCACAGAAGATCAGTGGTCGAACAGGACTCCTCCACACAGGGCATTGCATCATTGATACAGAGCAAGGAATAGAGATTGCTGATCGCGTGACTACGAAAGTCACTTTTACAGATATGACAGAGGAAGAGATTGCTGATTACGTAGCATCTGAAGAGCCTTTACATGTTGCCGGAGGATTTACTCTCGATGGCTTCGGAAGTCCATTTATTCCTGTGATTGAGGGCGATTACACCAATGTTGTGGGCATATCGATGCCATTTCTTCGTAACGCAATGAAGCAACTTGGTTATTCTTGGCCTCAAGTCAAGGAGATGTCATGAAACGCGTATTGATAGCAAATCGAGGAGAGATTGCTCTTCGCGTTATACGTGCATGTAAAGACCACGGACTTGAATCTGTGGCGATGTACTCTGAAGAAGATCGCGATGCACTGCATGCACAGAGTGCAGATTTCGCTTATTCACTCAATGGCACAGTTGCTAAAGATACTTACCTCAATATCCCTAAAATTATTGCTCTTGCAAAAGAGTCTGGTGCTGATGCGGTGCACCCTGGATATGGATTCCTCTCAGAGAATGCGCATTTTGCTCAAGCGGTTCTGGATGCTGGCCTAATCTGGATTGGTCCCCCACCTGCAGCTATCAGCGCACTCGGAGATAAAGTCTCGGCTCGTCGCATTGCAGCTAAGGCGGGTGCACCACTTGTAGCAGGAACGAAAGATCCTGTTACTGGCCATGAAGAAGTAGTTGCCTTTGCCAAGGAGCATGGACTTCCTGTTGCTATCAAGGCTGCATTTGGTGGCGGAGGCCGCGGACTTAAAGTGGCGCGCACTATGGAAGAAATTCCTGAGCTCTATGCATCTGCAGTTCGTGAAGCTATTGCAGGCTTTGGGCGCGGTGAGTGCTTTGTTGAGCGCTATCTCGATAAACCTCGTCACGTTGAAACTCAAGTACTTGTTGATAAACATGGGCATGCAGTGGTTATTTCAACTCGCGATTGCTCATTGCAACGTCGCCATCAGAAACTTGTAGAAGAAGCACCTGCACCATTTCTTACTGATGCACAGAACGAAGAGCTCTATCGCTCAAGTAAAGCAATCATGAAAGAAGCTGGTTATATCGGCGCCGGCACATGTGAATTCCTCGTCGGTCTCGACGGAACAATCTCATTCCTTGAGGTAAACACACGTCTACAAGTTGAGCACCCAGTATCTGAAGAGGTAACAGGAATCGATCTTGTGCGCGAACAATTCCGTATTGCAATGGGTGAAAGCCTTGGATTTGATGACCCAGTTATTCGTGGGCACTCCATTGAGTTCCGTATCAATGGTGAAGATCCTGGACGATCATTCTTGCCAGCTCCAGGTCGCATCACTGCTTGGAATATCCCAACAGGTCCTGGTGTCCGAGTTGATGCAGGTTTCCGTAATGGTGATGTCATCGGCGGAAATTTTGATTCGCTGCTTGCAAAGTTGATTGTCACTGGCGCAACGCGCAAAGAAGCAATCCAGCGCGCACGTCGCGCACTCGCTGAATTCGAAGTAGGTGGCCTTGCTACTGCGCTTCCTTTCCACCGTGCAATCCTCGAAGATCCTGCATATACAGAAGTCTTCAAGGTCTACACGAGCTATATCGAAAATGAATTTAAGAACGAAATCTCTGCCTTTGAATCAACTGCTGCAGAGATACAGACTCGCGTTGCTGCAGAAAAACTCGTCGCTGAAGTCAATGGAAAGCGCTTTGAAATTCTCGTTCATGCACCAGAACCTGTTGTGAAGCGCCATCGCGCAAAGCAATCATCAGGAGGCGGCTCAACAGGAACAGGGCTCTCAAGTCCTATGCAGGGCACTGTCGTAAAGATTGCAGTTGAAGAGGGCCAGAGCGTTGAAGCTGGAGAACTCATCATCGTTCTTGAAGCGATGAAGATGGAGCAACCTCTGAACGCCCACAAGTCAGGTGTGATTAAGAACCTAAAAGCTGTCATCGGTGAGACCGTGGCCAGCGGAACAGTTCTCTGTGACATTATTGAGGCATGACCTCAACTGATCTTCTCTACTCTGATCCACTAGCTGCTGCTACAAAAGCGGCGGCTGAAATCGCAGAACGCACTGGCGTTGCTTCTCACGATGTTGCACTCGTGATGGGTTCTGGTTGGGTGACTGCAGCTGATGCGCTCGGTGCACCTGCATACGAGTGCGATGCCCATGAAATCACTGGGTTTTTTGCACCTGCAGTTGAAGGTCATTCCGGAAAAGTTCGCTCTTATGAGATCGTTGAAAATGGAAAGACTATCCGCGCGCTTGTATTTCTTGGTCGCACACACTTGTACGAGGGCAAAGGTATGGAGCCTGTTGTGCACGGAGTCCGTACAGCAGTCAAAGCAGGCTGCAAAGTTGTCATCCTTACCAATGCATGTGGTGGTATCAATACTTCTTACAAGGTGGGTCAACCTGTCATCATTCGTGATCACATCTCTCTTACCGCTGCATCTCCCCTATCTGGCGCAACATTTATCGATCTCACCGATCTCTATAGCAAGCGCATTCGTGAGATTGTAAAGAAGGAAGATTCATCTCTCTCTGAAGGTGTCTATGTGCATTGGCGTGGTCCTACATATGAAACACCAGCTGAAATCTTGATGATGCGCACCATGGGTGCTGACCTTGTTGGAATGTCTACAGTTCCTGAAGCAATTGCAGCACATGCACTCGGTGCAGAAGTTTTAGGTATCTCACTCGTTACCAATGCTGCTGCTGGTGTTACCGGCGAGAAGTTAAACCATGAAGAAGTAATCGCTGCTGGAAAAGCTGCAGCAGATCGCATGGGAACGCTGCTCAAGAACACTATTCCTAAACTCGTCTAACGCGATTAAACTTCATTTATGAATCCCACTCTGCGCGCTGAAGTTCAAGCGTGGATTGCTGACGATCCAGATCCCAAGACCGCTGCCCAGCTTCAATCGCTGCTGGATGCAGAAGATGAAACGACACTAGGTAAGTACTTCAATGGTTTTCTCCAATTCGGCACTGCAGGTCTTCGCGGCCCCATAGGTCCTGGACCATCCTGCATGAACCGCGCAGTTGTCGGTCGCACAGCAGCAGGTATTGCTTCATATATGAAAAAACGTGGAATGGCGAAGGTCGTTATTGGACGCGATGCTCGTTATGGATCAGAGGATTACACCATTGAAACCGCTGAAATCATGAGTGGTGCTGGAATGGATGTCTACGTGCTTCCACGCCCGCTACCCACCCCTGTACTTGCCTTTGCAACAGCACATCTTGGATGCGATATCGGAATCATGGTGACAGCAAGCCATAATCCTCCGCAAGATAATGGTTATAAAGTTTATGTGGGGCCTGTTGCCGATGGAATCGACTATGCATCTTCACAAATCATCAATCCAACTGATGGATTTATTGCAACAGAAATTTCTGCCGTCACATCCTTAAAATCAATCACCCGTGGACGTAAGTGGACTGTGCTGGGTGAAGATGTCATCACCCAGTATGTAAAGCGAACCTCAGCACTTGCTCCACGCCCTGGTGATCTCAAGATTGTTTATACCGCTATGCATGGAGTGGGAACAGAGACGATTCAAAGAGTTTTTAACCATGCAGGATTTGCCACTCTCATTCTTGTAGATGAGCAATGCACGCCAGATCCAGATTTTCCGACCGTCGCATTTCCTAACCCAGAGGAACCAGGAGCTATTGATTTAGCTCTCAAGAAGGCGCATGATTTTGGTGCAGACCTTGTTATAGCAAATGATCCCGATGCAGATCGCTGCGCTGCTGCAATTAATGACCCAAAAGTGGGCTGGCGCATGCTTCGCGGAGATGAGCTTGGCATTGTTTTTGGTGAATGGATTGCTCGTTCAAAGCCGAAGGGAAGCTTTGCTAACTCCATCGTCTCCTCTTCAACTTTAAGAAAGATTAGTGGCCACTACGGCATAGATTTCCAAGAAGTTCTCACAGGATTTAAATGGATTGCAAAGATTGAAAATCTTGCCTTCGGATATGAGGAAGCAATTGGTTATGCGGTTGACTCTGATAACGTCAATGATAAAGATGGAATCTCTGCAGCAATCTTCTTGGCCCAAATTGCAGTCGACCTCAAGCGCGATGGTTTAACGATTTCGGATCTTCTCAATCAAGTATGGGAACGACATGGCTTCCATGGCACTGAACAGATCTCTATTCGAGTAACAGATATGTCTGCAATTACACATCTGCTAGCTGGCCTTCGCACTAACCCACCACGTGAGATTGCAGGGCGAGCAGTCGAATCTATCGATGACTTAGCAGCACCTCGCGATGGACTGCCACCAACAGATGGTCTTCGCATCTGGCTAGCAGGGGGCATTCGCATCATCGTGCGCCCATCAGGCACCGAGGCGAAGATGAAGTGTTATATCGAAGTTGTCACTTCAACGTCTGATGAATCACAGAAATTACTCGACGAGATTCGCCAGCCTCTGAAAGAATTGCTTTCATGAGTTTCTATGGCCTAGTTGATGGATCAGAGAAATCTCTTATTCAATACCTTGATCAACTATCTGGCGTCGATCAAGTTGGCGCAGAGGCACGAGCTGCGATGCTTGCGACTAGAAGTATTAAGACAACAAGTAAGAAGTGGGCAATTGAAACTGCAATCTCCATGGTTGACCTCACAACGCTAGAAGGTGCTGACACACCTGGCAAAGTCCGAGCGCTATGTTCTAAAGCAGTAAGACCTGATCCCACAGATCCAACTGTTCCAAGCGTTGGCGCGGTCTGTGTCTATAACGATATGGTCGAAATTGCTCGCACACATCTTGATGCAATCGGTGGAGAACATGTTCCTGTAGCGGCAGTGTCTACTGCATTTCCATCAGGGCGCGCATCTATGGAAGTAAAGATTCAAGATACGCAAGATGCAATCAATGCAGGTGCTGGCGAAATCGATATGGTGATCGATCGCGGGGCTTTTCTTGCTGGTAAATACGGTTTGGTTTTTGATGAAATTGTGAAAATCAGAGAAGTCTGTGGAGATAAGGCACATCTCAAAGTTATCTTTGAAACTGGCGAGCTTGTTACCTATGACAATGTTCGCAAGGCTTCTTTTCTTGCAATGCTCGCAGGCGCCGATTTCATCAAGACCTCCACTGGAAAAGTTGCTCCCGCAGCAACTCCTCCAGTCGTCCTTGTGATGCTGGAAGCAGTGCGTGATTTCTACGCAATTACTCAACGCAGAATTGGTGTGAAGCCTGCAGGTGGCATCAGAACAACAAAGGATGCAATCAAGCAACTTGTGCTGGTCAATGAGACAGCTGGGCCGGAATGGTTGACTCCGAACCTATTTCGCATCGGTGCCAGCGCTCTACTCAATGACTTACTGATGCAACGCATGAAAATGTCAGATGGCTACTACGCTAGCCCTAACTACGTCACGATCGATTAGAAGAGGCCAGAATGACTTTTGAATACGCTCCGGCGCCTGAATCTCGATCCATCGTCTCCATCAAGCCTAAGTATGGCCACTTCATCAATGGCTCCTTTGTCGCTGGAAAGAAGCATTTTCCCACCATCAATCCTGCAACTGAAGAAATCTTGAGCCATATCGCTTTAGGTGGAACTTCAGATGTTGATAAAGCTGTGATGGCTGCGCAGAAGGCATATACAAAAACGTGGTCGAAGTTATCTGGCAAGGAGCGGGGAAAGTACCTCTATCGCATTGCACGTATTCTTCAAGAGCGAGCACGTGAGTTCGCAGTTCTTGAAACTCTTGATAATGGAAAGCCAATCCGCGAAACCCGCGATATAGATATTCCACTCGTTGCAGCACACTTCTTCTATCACGCTGGGTGGGCTGACAAATTAGATTATGCCGGCCTCGGTCATAACCCTAAGGCCTATGGTGTTGCAGGACAGATCATCCCGTGGAATTTCCCGCTACTTATGCTTGCATGGAAAGTCGCACCTGCACTTGCAACAGGTAACACAGTAGTTCTTAAACCAGCTGAAACCACATCTCTTACTGCGCTTCTCTTCGCTGAAGTCTGCCAGCAAGCAGAACTTCCTGATGGTGTTGTCAATATTGTCACCGGCGATGGTTCCACGGGTAGTGCAATCGTTAACCACCCAGGAATACATAAAATTGCATTCACAGGTTCTACTGAAGTTGGTAAGAAGATTGCTCGTGCGATTGCTTCAACGGATAAGAAGGCAACTCTTGAGCTTGGTGGCAAAGGTGCAAATATCGTCTTTGACGATGCACCTGTCGATGAAACTGTAGAAGGCATAGTTAACGGAATCTTCTTCAACCAAGGCCATGTCTGCTGCGCAGGCTCACGCCTGATTGTGCAGGAAAGTATTGCTGAAGAGATTATTGAAAAGCTTAAGGTGCGAATGGCAAAGATTCGTGTGGGCGATCCCCTCGATAAGAACACAGATCTTGGTGCAATCAATTCAAAAGAACAGCTCATAAAAATCAAGGAGCTCTCTGCTATTGGTGATGCTGAAGGTGCTGAAAGATGGAGCCCACAGTGCGATCTCTCCAATAAGGGTTTCTGGTTTGCTCCCACAATCTTTACCGGGGTCACACAAGCCCATCGCATTGCTCAAGAAGAAATTTTCGGTCCAGTCCTTTCAGTCTTAACCTTTAGAACCCCACAAGAGGCGATGGATAAGGCCAATAACACTCCCTTTGGATTATCTGCAGGAATCTGGAGCGAGAAAGGCTCCCGTATTTTCTGGGCAAGCCAACACCTCAAGGCCGGTGTCATCTGGGCCAATACCTTCAATAAGTTTGATCCGGCATCGCCTTTCGGTGGTTATAAAGAATCTGGCTGGGGCCGCGAAGGTGGTAAGCATGGATTAGCTGCATATTTAAAAAATGGTAAAGAAACCGGGGCGAAATAAATGGCTACTAAGAAAGAGTCTCGCGTTGAAGTAAAGAAGACATACAAACTCTTTATCAATGGTGCTTTCCCCCGCAGTGAATCAGGGCGCGTCTTTGAAGTGACTGCAAAAAATGGTGACTTTATTGCAAACCCAGCACTTGCATCTCGTAAAGATTTGCGTGATGCAGTGACCGCTGCTCGCGCAGCGCAATCTGGTTGGTCAAAGGCAACTGCCTATAACCGTGGACAGATTCTTTATCGCATTGCTGAGATGCTTGAAGGGCGAGCAGATCAATTCGAATCAGAGATTGTTTTCACCTCTCATGTAACTCCTGCAAAGGCTAAGGCTTTGGTTGCTGAAGCAATCGATCGATGGGTTTGGTATGCAGGTTGGAGTGACAAACTTCAAGCAGTCAGCGGTGCAACAAACCCCGTCTCAGGACCGTTCTTTAACTTCTCTATCTCTGAACCTCAAGGAGTGGTTGCAATTGCATCCTCAGATAGCTTCCTTGAATTTATCGATGCGATTGCCGCGGCAGTAGTTTCAGGCAACACCTCTGTTGTGCTCGTTCCAGGCGGCTTGGCAGTTCCTGCAATGTCATTTGCTGAAGTTCTTGCCACAAGTGATCTTCCTGCTGGTGTCATCAATATTCTCACTGGCTCACTCGATGAACTCGCTCCATGGGCAGCATCTCATATGGATATTGATGGCTTTGATATCTCTGGAATTCAGAAGAAGAAGCATGGAGCACTCAAGGAGGCAGGAGCTGAGAACCTCAAGCGGATTCATTCATTTGGATCAGGAAAAACTCCTGCGCGCATCCTTGCCTTTATGGAGTCTAAAACTGTCTGGCATTCAGTCGGAGTTTAAGCTCTTACTCTCCAGCAATCTTTAGGTAGGCCGGCTTCACAACGCTTTCAATAATGGCAAGACGCTCTTCAAATGGAATAAATGAGCTCTTGAGCGCATTAATGGTCACACGCTGTAAGTCCTGGAAAGTCCAATCGCATTGATTAACCATCTCCGTCATCTCGCGACTCATAGAAGTTGCTGACATAAGACGATTATCTGTATTGATGGTGACTCGGAAGCGAAGCTTTGCAAGGCGCGCAAGCGGGTGGTGAGCAAATGAATCTGCAACACCTGTCTGAATATTTGATGATGGACACATCTCAAGAGGAACGCGGCGATCGCGAACATATGCAGCAAGCCGACCAAGGCGCGGTGGCGTGTGATTGAAATCGATATCGTCAGTGATGCGAACTCCGTGGCCTAAGCGCTCAGCACCACATAATTGAATTGCTTCCCAGATAGAAGGAAGTCCATATGCCTCACCAGCATGGATGGTGAAGTGTGCATTTTCGCGACGTAAGAACTCAAAAGTATCGAGCTGATCACTTGGCGGGAATCCATCTTCTGGGCCTGCAATATCAAATCCAACAACACCTTGATCGCGATACTTCACTGCAAGTTCTGCTACTTCCTGCGAAAGTTCATTTTGGCGCATTCCGCAAAGCAGCGTCATCACACGGATAACATTTCCTTCAGCTTTTGCTTCCGCTTCTCCTTCACGGAATCCTTCAAGTATTGCCTCAATTGCTTGTGAGAGCGTTAAACCCTTTTCGGTGATGAGTTCTGGTGCCATGCGGACTTCGGCATAGACAACGCCATCACGCGCTAAATCAACTGCGCATTCACGAGCCACGCGCACGATGTCCTGTTTACGCTGCATCACGGCAACAGTGTGGGCGAAAGTTTCAAGATAGAGAACGAGTGAACCTGAATCACAGGAACTACGGAACCATTCAGCAAGTTCAACTGGGTCATATGTTGGAAGCTCATGGCCAATTTCTTTTGCAATATCAATAATTGTTTGAGGACGTAGCCCACCATCGAGGTGATCATGCAGAAGTGCTTTAGGTAAGCGCTTCACCTGCTCTGCTGTTGGCTTCTTTGTTAAGTCACTCATTACTTAAATTCTCTCTAACACTAGAGGCAGACGATTTACTGTTCCACCTTCAACTATTGTGACAGCACCTTCGAGAATTTCCAGAGCGCGAGGAAAGCGGGCAGCTTCATCCGTGTGCAAAGTCATCAGCGGTGCACCAGCTGCGATGTAATCCCCTGGCTTAGCGTGGAGTTCGATTCCAGCACCAGCTTGAACCTTCTCACCCTGCTTAGAGCGACCTGCGCCTAGTCTCCAAGCACTGACACCGACCTTCATCGCATCCATGGTTGTAATAGTTCCGCTATTTGCTGCCTTCACAACATGGGTCTCGCGTGCCACAGGAAGTGCTGCATCAGGATCTCCACCTTGCGCGCTAATCATGCGACGCCAATGATCCATCGCGCTTCCATCTTTAAGCGCTGTCTCTGGATCTTTACCAACAATTCCTGCTGCATCAATCATTTCTCGTGCAAGGATAATTGTTAATTCAACTACATCAGATGGACCTCCACCTGCAAGTACCTCAACAGATTCACGTACTTCAAGTGCATTGCCAGCTGTAAGTCCAAGTGGAACATCCATGGCTGTTACTAATGCGCGAGTTTTAACGCCAGCATCTTTACCCAGCTGAACCATTGTGCGAGCCAGTTCAGATGCCTTTGCAGGATCTGACATAAATGCGCCACTTCCAGTCTTCACATCCAGAACGAGTGCTGAAGTTCCTTCGGCAATCTTCTTACTCATAATCGAGGATGCAATGAGAGGAATCGCCTCAACGGTTGCTGTGACATCTCGTAGTGCGTAGAGCTTCTTATCTGCAGGTGCTAAACCAGCACCTGCAGCACAAATAACTGCACCTGTCTCTTGGAGAACTTTTAACATCTCATCATTTGTTAATGACGCGCGCCATCCAGGAATCGATTCAAGTTTGTCGAGAGTTCCACCAGTGTGACCAAGTCCGCGACCAGAGAGTTGAGGTACTGCTCCCCCGCATGCTGCAACGAGGGGGGCTAGTGGAAGAGTGATCTTGTCTCCAACTCCCCCGGTTGAATGCTTATCTGCTGTCTTACGATCTAACTTCGACCAATCCATACGTTCGCCACTATTGATCATCGCATTGGTCCAGCGGGAAATTTCGCGAGAGTTCATACCGTTGAGCAGAATTGCCATAAGTAGTGCAGACATCTGTTCATCTGCAACAACGCCGCGTGTATAGGCGTCGATGATCCAATCGATTTGTAGATCCGTTAACTCGTTATGGTCACGTTTAGCGGCAATGATTTCAACAGCTGCAAAAGGTTCCATCATGACAAGCGTTCGTTCATCTCTTCAGGGCCAAATGCCCATGGAAGTAGATCACCGAGAGTCTTAATGCCTTCATTGGTCGCCATCTGCAACTTAGAGCCTCCATGTTCTTGCAAGAGCTGGCGGCAGCGCCCACATGGCATCAAAGGATTTCCCGCAATATCAACACATACAAATGCCACAAGACGTCCACCACCGGAAGCGATCAGAGTAGAGACCAATCCGCATTCAGCGCAGAGAGTTAATCCGTAACTCGCGTTCTCAACATTGCACCCAGTAATAACGCGACCATCATCGACAAGGGCTGCAACACCGACAGGAAAGTTTGAGTAGGGTGAATACGCCTTCTTCATTGCACCGAGTGCTTCTGTGCGCAGTAAATCCCAATTGATCTCCATTAGTGAGAACCGCCTCCACGTTTATAGGCAACGCCATCTGCTGCAGGCGCTCGAACCCTGCCGACAAAGCCTGAGACAGCGATGATTGTTGCAATGTAAGGAGCCATCAACATAAATTCAGATGGAATTGGTGTTCCTGTGATGGTGAGTAATCCTTGCAAGTTATCTGCAAAGCCGAAGATGAGTGCAGCAGCTACTGCTCCAAGTGGACTCCAACGACCGAAGATAAGAGCGGCAAGTGCGATGAATCCTTTACCTGCTGTCATCTCCTTACTAAAGGAGCCAACCGCACCAAGTGTGAAGAATGCTCCACCAAGACCTGCAACAGCACCTGCAATAAGAACATTGCGGAAACGGATTTTATTCACATCGATTCCAACAGATTCAGCAGCCGTTGGATGTTCTCCTACAGAGCGAGTGCGTAGGCCCCATTTAGATTTAAAGAGGGCAACGTGAATAACGATCACAGCCACATACATCAGATAAACAATGATGCTCTGGGCAAAGAGGGTCGGTCCAATGACGGGAATTTTCGAAAGTATCGGTATTTCAATAGGTGCAAATGTGCCACCTGAGTTCCACGTTGATTGGTAAGGAATAAGCAATTTCTTATAGAGGAAGCCAGTAAGTCCAATGACTAGAACATTGAGCACAAAGCCAAGAACTACTTGGTCTATTCCATATTTAATCGCAAAGACTGCAAGTAGCCACGCAATTGCAGCTCCTGCAAAAGGTGCCACAACAAGTCCAGCAATCTTGTTCTGTGTAAGAGATGCAATGACTCCAGACATAAATGCGCCAGCAAGTAACTGTCCTTCGATAGCGATATTGATTACTCCTGAGCGCTCAGAGAGCACACCTGCCATAGCTCCGAAGATCAATGGAACAGAGAGGAAGAGCGCACCTTGCAGAAGTCCTGTGAATGGAATGAACTTACCTGCAGCTGCCCAACAAAGAAATGACATGAGAAAAGATGCACCAAAGAGCGCACTCGCTGCACGGCTAGTTTTGCGAGCACGGAACTGTAGCGTTGCAATTCCCACGGCCAACAAGGAAATTACTGCACAGAAGAGTCCGCCAGTCTTTGAATTAACAATGATCTCTTTTGCAAGTACCCACTCGTTGCCCAACACGAAGCTATAGGTGACAGGTTCTCCCGTCTTTGGAAGTAGACCAAAGATGACAAGAGCGAATGCTCCAAGGCTTGCCATCGTGATAATCCCGCGCTTGCGACGACGTTCTGGTGCAGAGAGAGCGCGCACTTCAACAGTACTCATTAGCCATTCCATCCCTTCGAAGCAACGGTTGTACCCTCATCGACATTCTTGAGGCGGAAGAGAGATTTAATCAGCGCAGGTGCTGCGATAAAGAGAACTACTAAGGCCTGGATCACTAAGACAAGATCAAGTGGCGTTTCCGTACTTGCCTGCATGGTTAATCCGCCGGCACGTAATGCGCCAAAGAGAAGTGCTGCAAAGACTGTTCCGATTGGTGTTGCACGACCTAGGAGAGCCACAGTGATTGCATCAAAACCAAAACTTCCACCCACACCTGAAGTCATCGCAGGTTCTGAACCAAGAATTTGAACTGCTCCACCAAGACCTGCAAGAGCGCCTGCAATAAACATCACTGACGTTGTCACGCGAGCGACAGAGATACCTGCGGTGCGGGATGCTGCAGCATTTGCACCAACTGCGCGGAATCTAAATCCCCACGTACTACGACTTAGAAGCCACCAGATTGCGGCTGCTGCGATTAAGGCAATGATGAAACCTAAATTAGCCCGCAGATCAGGGCCAAACAGATGCGGCAATTGCGCACTCTCTCGCACATCAGGTGCCAGTGGATCTTGTCGACCTGGACGCAAGAATGCAGTTGTGCTGAGCAACCAGAGCAAGAAGTAGCCTGCAACATAGTTGAGCATGATCGTCACAATAACTTCATGGGCACCGGTTCGAGCTTTGAGGAATCCAACAAACCCGCCATAGAGTCCCGCAAAGAGCATTGCGACCACAATTGCTGCAACTGCGTGGATAACAATGGGAAGTTCGAATGTAAAACCAATCCAACTTGCTCCTATTGCACCTGCAATAAATTGTCCTTGTGCACCGATATTAAAGAGGCCTGCGCGAAATGCTAGTGCCACAGATAATCCAGTAAGGATTAAAGGAGAGGCTGCAACAAGAGTTTCAGAAAGCGGATAGAAACCTTGGAAGAAGTGTCCTTCTGCCAGTTGTGGATCAAAGATAGATCCGCGAAAGAGCGCCCAATAGGCTCCTGCTGCAGTTGAAAATCCTTTTCCGATCATCGATAACGGTTGGCTCTTAAGTGCCAATACCTTTGAATCAGAGAGCGCAACGAGTAGGCCTCCAACAAAGAGCGCCATTGCAAATGAGAGTGCAGGAAGAATGAGCTTCTTTAACTTCATGGCTTCACTCCTGCCATCAATAGCCCTAGATCTTCACGAGAAGTAGTTGCGGGAACGATTGCAATGAATTCTCCTCGATACATCACT
>WLJF01000029.1 GCA_009701945.1 Actinomycetota bacterium | reverse complement strand
CATGTGCTTAGCAAGCACACCGATGAATGAGAGGTTGCGGTACTTTTCGTCAAAATCAAGTCCATAACCCACGACGAATTCCTTAGGAATATCAAAGCCAACGTATTTCACATCGACATCTACCTTTGCAGCTTCTGGCTTACGAAGGATTGCAAGAATTTCAACAGATGCTGCACCGCGCGAGAAAAGATTTGATTTAAGCCAAGAAAGTGTTAAACCGGTATCAACAATATCTTCAACGATAAGAACATGGCGGCCAGTAATATCGCGATCTAAATCTTTAAGGATGCGAACCACGCCACTTGATTTAGTTCCTGAACCGTAGGAAGAAACAGCCATCCAATCCATCTCGATATGAGTCTGCATCGCACGTGTTAGATCAGCCATTGCCATAATTGCGCCTTTGAGCACGCCAACAAGAAGAACATTCTTATCTTTGTAATCAGCATCAACGCGTGCTGCGAGTTCTGCAATCTTCGCTGAAAGTTGCTCTTCCGTTGCGATTACCTTTTCGACATCGGTTCCGACTGCTGCTAAATCCACGTGGTCTGCTCCTTGATACCTAGGGCTGGGCTAAGAGCGAAAGTCTGCCCGAAATTCGCTCAACCTTCACACCACCAGGAAGGCTTAAAGCCCCCTGCCCATGCCAAGAAGTGACCAGGGCCTCAACGCCAGCCAGATGGTCTGCGGTAATTGAGCCTGAAGGGGCGCCAGCGGCGTAGAGAGCTGCTCTAAGGACTCGAGAGCGAATAGCGCGCGATAAGGTCGAAAGGTGCTCGCAATCCAGATTTGCGAGGTCAGATACTGAGATTTCACTCTGCGCGATCTCATCGAGGGCATCAGCGTCATCTCGCAAAATTCCAGCGCTTCGAGCAAGTGCTGCTGAAATCCCAGGTCCTAATTTCTCCTCCATTACTGGAAGAACTTCGTTACGAACTCTCACTCGCGAGAAATCAGTATTTCCATTATGCGGATCATTCCAAGGTTCGATCCTTAGCTCACTACATGCTGCAACAGTTTCTTCTCGAGTGATATGTAATAGTGGGCGAAGATAAATTCCATTCTCTACTGACATTCCAGACAGTGAACGAGTCCCAGATCCCCGAGCAAGTCCTAACAGAACACTTTCTGCTTGATCATCACGAGTGTGACCTAAGAAGACTTTCGTTGCTTTCTCTTGCGCAGCGCACGCACTAAGAGCTTCATAGCGTGCATCACGAGCGCCAGCTTCGAGGCCGGACTCAGTAGTAACCACAACTTTCTTAACAATGACTTTGCCATATCCCATCTCTTTCAATTGTTTCTCAACTTTTTCTGCCTGCACATCAGAACCACTTTGCAATTGATGATCGATAGTCACGGCAATTGCAGTAATTGCATATTGCTTCGACTCTGTGAGAATTGCAGATGCCAGTGCGAGTGAATCTGCACCGCCAGATACTGCAACCAGCACTGTGTCGCCGGCTTCAAGTCGCGCAAGATGAGGTTTTACAGCGTTGCGAATTGCAACGATGGAATCAGTCATAGGTGAAGGTTAGACCCGACCACCAAATGGCATAAGCCCTTTAACGCTATAGATATTGGAGTAGAGCAAGCCTTTGCCCTTTGAATTGGCCTCCCACATCATTCCGCCACCTGCATAGATGGTGATGTGGTGGATAGTTGAGATTGTGCCCTTATAGGAATAGAAGAGAAGATCGCCAGGTTGCAGCTCTGTAAGGGATACATGCTTTGTATAGCCTGAATACAGTGCAGAGTTAAGGCGATCCCAATTTGGCCACCCAAGCCCAGCTGACTTATATGCGGCATAAACAAGTCCTGAACAGTCAAATGAATTCGGTCCTTGAGTTCCCCAAATATATGGCTTACGTGCAAGAACTTGTTTCTTTGCAAATGCAACTGCAGCTAAACGTTGCTCCTCAGTAGTTCGAATTGTTGTGCGGCCCTTGAATCCACGATCTGGCCAGACCTTTGCTTGATTGATGGTGTTAGCCGCCGTAGAAGCTTGACTCTCTTCGAGCAAGGCTAACTGGCGCTGTTGTTCAAGAGTGATTCGAACGTTGCGCGCATTAGCAAGTTCTTTCATCAACTTATCTTGAACAGCTCGAAGTTTATTGACTTCCTTCTGCTGCAAGGCCTGTGCATCATCTGCAATTTTCTTTGTGGCAGCAACTTTTGCAGTTGCAACTACCTGGACAGCTTTGGCTTCATCAGCTTTCTTCTTAGCTGCCTTAGCAATAATTTCTGCCGCTTTATAGCGTTCAAGGGCGGTTGTGTTTTGTGCACCTAATGTGTTGAGAGTGGAGAGCTGGTCAATGAGATCTTGCGGTCCATCAGAACTGAGCAGTGGCTGAATATCACTCATATTTCCACCGAGAATGTATGCATTGGCTGCAAGTTTTCCAATTACCCGATGGGCTTCTGCGACAGCTGCTGCAGTTTCTGCTGCATGCTTGGCAGCAGCATTGGCTTGTGCTGTTGCAATCTCAAGTTCTTTCTTTGCTTTGAGATAGAGAGCTTGCGCTGCATTGGCGCGGGCCGTTAATTGTTTGAGAGTGAGATTTGCTGCTGCCAACTTCTTAGCCGCAGCATCTGCTGCAGCTTTCTTTGCAGCCTCTGCTTGCTTAGCCGCTTCAATTTCAGCAAGCGTTGGCTTTGGCTTTGCGATGGCAGGGGTGGCCGCAAGAGTCAGGCTTGCAATGATGGCAAGGCACATCAAGGATTTACTGCGGCGCATTGTTTAAGAATAAATGAGCGCAGTATGTATTCGGCGGGTATCGCCTAAGTGTCGCTAGTTAGCCACATCTCGTCGAGTAAAGAGGACCGTTGCAACTATCGCTCCAACAAATACATAGGAAGTTCCCAGAGTTAACGCATGCGAATATGAAATATCTGGGCTACCGCCTTGAGCGATTGTGGTCAGCTGACTTCCAGGCATCCAATCCAAAAAGACTGGTTTCACAGCGCCCAAGAGATTTTCAATGATCAAAATCCAGAGGACCCCGATGGAGATTGCAGATATTGGAGAACGTAGCAATAACCCAAGAATCATTCCCACAATGCCGAAGTAGACGACTGAGATGCTCACATTTAGAAGAGTCTTGCCAATTTCATGGACTCCATCCGAGGTAAACCACAGATCGGTGGAGACCTTGGCTCTGTCAGATAAGAAGTATGAGATGCCAATACTGACCGCTGCCGAGATCGCAATCATGATTAATGCAAATATCTTCATTGCAATTAGTTTGCCGGCAAGAATCCGAATGCGCCCTGGTTGGCGGACCAAAAGGTTTCGCAAGGTGCCATAGGTGTATTCCTGTGCTGTCTGGGCTGCAAAGACACAGAGAGCGATAATTCCAAGTAATCCACCAACAGATGCGAATCCATAGACAGATCCACCTGCGAGCTGCAGTACTTCACGACTTACTTGTCGTCCGCGATCTGAATTACCTTGAGCAGAGTCAATCATTAAGTATAGAAATGTTGATGTGAGACCGGTAAAGAAGAGAGCGGCACCGATAGTGCCTAAGAAAAGTGTTGGTCGACGCAATTTGCGCCACTCTGCAAGAACTATACGAGTCACTTTCGATCTCCTGTCATCTCAAAGAATGTCTCTTCAAGATTAGGCATCTGTGGTGAAAGTTGCGTAATCAAGATCCCAGCTTCAAATGCTTTGCGATTAAGAATTCCGGCCCACTCGGCAGGTCCTTCAATATGAGCCACTTCAGAGCGAATAGTTGCTTTATGTCCATCTGCTTGAGCCAGTTCAATAATCTTTTCTAAATCACTCTGCGAATCTGTTTTAACTAGGATAAAAGGCTGCTGCATTAGGAAGAGATCTTGAATTGGTCCAGCAAAAACAACTTCACCTTTGCGCAGCATCACGATGTATTCACTGATCAATTCAAGTTCAGATAACAAGTGTGATGAAACAAAGACTGTTGTTCCTTCACTCGCTAACTTCTTCAGCAAATCACGAACTTCTTGTATTCCTTCAGGGTCAAGGCCATTGGTTGGCTCATCAAGCACAAGTACTTTAGGTTGTGGGAGAAGTGCGGCGGCAATTCCAAGTCGTTGCTTCATTCCGAGTGAATAAGTTTTATATTTTGAATTCCCTCGCCCTTCAAGTCCAACAGTTTTAATCAGCTCACCAACTCGTTCGATGGGATAACCACCAAGAGTTGCCAACACTTTGAGATTTTCTTCTCCTGAGAGAGCTGGGTAGAAAGCAGGACCTTCAATCATGGCGCCAACGCGAGAGAGATACTTTTCGGGATGAGTGATTGATTCTCCAAGAACTTCAGCAGTGCCTCCTGTGGGAGTGATTAATCCAAGGAGCATGCGGATAGTTGTGGTCTTGCCTGCTCCATTTGGTCCAACGAACCCGCAGATGGTGCCGAGTGGAACTTCGAAATTCGCATGTGAAACGGCGAATCCTGAGTCATATTTCTTGCTGAGATCTTTCGCCGATATTGCAATTGAGGTCATATGGGCAATATAGCGTCCAAACCTTAAGATGAGCTTATGAGTAAAGAGGTCTGGGGCTACCACGAGCATCCAAAGCGTCGCGAACCAGATTGGGAAATCAATCCACAAACTGCAGCTGTTCGCGAAGGTCTTGCGCGTTCTGGTTTCGGTGAAACTTCTGAGGCTCTCTATCTCAATAGCGGTTATACCTATGCAGATTCACAGGAAGCAGTCGATTCATTCACAGATGAGACAGATCATTTCCTCTATAGCCGTTTTCACAATCCAACTGTTGCGATGTTTGAAAAGCGCTTGGCTGCCATTGAAGGCGCCGAACATTGCGTTGCAACAGGTTCTGGAATGTCTGCAATGTTTGCATCCCTTGCATGTCTTGTTGAAGCAGGCGATCACATCGTTGCATCGGCTGCGATGTTTAGCTCTTGCCATGTAGTAATCACTGAAATCTTGCCTAAGTGGGGCGTTACATATGAATTAGTAAAGGCGAACGATAAAGCTGCGTGGGAGAAAGCGCTGACAAAGCAAACTAAGGCAGTCTTCATTGAGACTCCAAGTAATCCCTTAATGGAGATTGTTGATATTCGTTTTGTTGCAGACTTGGCTCACAAGGTCGGTGCAACGGTCATCGTCGATAACGTGATGGCATCTCCTGTATTGCAAAAGCCGCTGGAACTTGGTGCAGATGTAGTGATGTATTCAGCAACGAAACATATTGATGGACAAGGGCGCGTTCTTGCTGGCGCACTTCTTGGATCATTTGAATATATCTATGAGAAGCTCATTCCTTTCACTCGTCACACAGGGCCATCACTAAGTGCATTCAATGCATGGGTTCTCGTGAAATCACTTGAGACTATGGAACTGCGCGTTACACGTATGTGTGAAAATGCACAGAAGCTCGCAGAATTCCTGGAGACTCGTAAAGAGATTAAGAGCGTTCGTTATCCAGGTCTTGCATCTCACCCTGACCGTGAAGTTATTAAGAAGCAGATGAAAGCTGGCGGAACCACAATAGGTATTGAGTTTGCGGGCTCTCAGAAAGATGCTTTCCGCTTTATGGATGCACTACGCGTTATCGATATATCTAACAATCTAGGTGACAGTAAATCTCTCATTACACATCCAGCCTCAACAACTCATCGTCGTTTGAGCCCTGAAGTGCTGCTTGAGATGGGAATTACACCCTCTGTTATTCGTTTATCAGTTGGCCTTGAGCATATTGATGACTTACTAAAAGATGTAACTCAAGCGCTTAATAGCTGAGCAACAACAAGTAATACAGAGAGCAAGCTCAAGTAGGTAATTGACCAGTGGAAGATCCCTGCTGCAACCTTGTTGTAATTATCTGAATTCTCTTTTAACTTAAAGAGTTGAAAAGTAAAGACCGCGCCGAGCAACACTGTTGCACAAAGTACCCAGACCGGTAATTTTGCCAATTGGATCATGGCAGTTGATGAAACAACCATTGCAATCGTGTGAAACCACATCTGGCTAATAACAATTGATTGGCTAGCAACTGATGGCAACATGGGAATTCCTGCTGCTGAGTAATCATCTTTATATTTAATAGCAAGTGCCCAGAAATGTGGCGGGGTCCAGAAGAAGACCACCATAAAGAATGCAACAGGTACCCAAGTCAGAGATCCCGTAACGGCAGCCCAACCAATAAGAACTGGCATACATCCTGCAGCTCCACCCCAGACAATATTTTGAGATGTATTGGGCTTAAGAATAATTGTGTAGATAACGACGTAATAAAAGATTGCAAGAGCGGTCAAGAGTGTTGCAAGAACTGTGGTGAAGAGCAGAAAAATTGTAAGAGAGAGAATTGTGATGAGCCATGCAAAGACTGTGGCTTGGGTATTGCTAATTACTCCAGTGACTAATGGACGCTTTGATGTGCGAGCCATTAACTTGTCAGATTCAGATTCAATCACCATGTTAAATGCATTCGATGCACCAGCTGCCAATGTTCCGCCGATGAGAGTGGCTGCAACGAGACCAAAGGAGGGAAGCCCTTTTTGAGCCAGGACCATTGCTGGCAGGGTGGTGATAATCAAAAGCTCGACCACGCGTAACTTCATGAGATCTACATACGCGCGAGTGAGTGACACACGCTTAGGGTACTCACAATTGACAGCCCCCAATGGGCTCTTTCTCAGTTCACTCTAAGGATGTGCGCCTATCTTTCAGTTAACGAAAGGGAGTCACCATGACACCGAAGAAGCCCGAATGGTTTGAACTTACTGAAAGCGGCGATTCATATGCCGGTATCAAGAAGGTCAATAAGAGGTTACCTATCGCTACTTTGGCAGTAGCGGCAGCTGTGGTTCTTGGTGGATCCATTTTTGCGACAACTAATAATGAGCCATCTGCAGTTGCAGATACTCCGGCTGCTTCTCAATCAGTTGCTGCCTCCCAACCTTCAGCAACTAATTCAGCTACCACCTCTTACACAGCGCCAGCACCTGTTGCTGTGGCGAATAAGAAGTCAGCTGGAGTGAATTCACTTCCTGTACCAACTGTTACCAACGTTCCACAACGCGGCGATGATGACGATGATGACGATGATGAACATGAAGGTCGCAAAGGAAAAGGTAAAGGTGGTGATCGTGACCATGATGACGATGAAGAAGACGACGATTAAGCCGTTGTCGCAACCTCTTCAATAACTACTTCAGCTGGTTGTGTAGGAAAAACTGGCAAGAGTGGCGCTGCTATCTTTCCCAAGATTCTATCGACTGTTGAACGTGCGAATTTTTCAGCACGTGAACTTGTCTTTAATCTGTCAGCGATGATGACAAAGACATATTCACGATCTCCTGCCTCGACATAGCCAGCAAGATTTGCTGTTCCATTAAGAGTTCCCGTCTTAGCCTTAACGAGACCAATTGCTTGCGGTGCTGTGTCAATAAATCTATTGCGCAGAGTTCCCGTTAACCCACTGATTGGCAAGCCGCCAATGAGTGAAGCAAATCGAGAGTCGTTACGAATCTTCATGAGTAACTGACCAATTTGTATTGCTGTGACTCGATTCTCTTTCGAGAGCCCACTTGCATCCTTAATTAATAGCCCTTTGTTGCTCACGCCAAGTCCTGTGAGTACTTCTTCAAAAGTTCGGGCTACGCCTTCATCACTCAGCGGATAACCCGCTGCTTGTGATG
>WLJF01000028.1 GCA_009701945.1 Actinomycetota bacterium | reverse complement strand
ATATCGCAGACCGTCCACTCGATGTAGTTGTCGAAGGTTCAGGTAAGTGCATTGAAGAGTTCGAAGCCCTTGAAAAGGTTTTGATCTCCGAGCCTCGTCGATAGGTAATCACAAGTGCGCTACGGCGGCGACAACCGCGGTCGCTTACTTATCATCGTTCTCCTTGTTACTTCTCTCTTTCTCATTACTTTAGATCTTCGAGGCGTTCAGGTAATCGATGGGCTGCGCACAGGAACACAGACTGCTCTCACTCCAGTGCAAAAAGTTGGTTCATGGGCGGTTTCTCCATTTCGAAACTTCATATCTGATGTGACACACCTTGGGCGCACACGTAATCAGATGGACAAGCTCAAAGCCGAGAATGACAAATTACGTTTAACTCTGCAGAGTCGTGAAACTGCTGATGCACAACTCAAGCAACTCAAAGGCGTCCTCAATCTGGCAGGCACTGCTGGATATAAAGTTGTAAATGCAAAAGTTATTTCTCAAGGATCGAGTACCTCATTCACTCAGACCATCACTATTGATGCAGGTACTTCATCTGGCGTTCATACCAATATGACCGTGCTCTCAGGTTTTGGTCTTGTTGGTGTTGTGAAGTACGCATACACAAATAGCGCTCTAGTACAGCTTGCATCGGATCCAGCATTTAAAATTGGTGCACGTATCGCAGGCACTCAACAAATTGGAATTCTCAGTGGCCAGGGCACTCGTAAGGGTGTTTTGCAGCTACTTGATAACACCACGCAGGTTCGCAAGGGCGATGCGCTCTTAGCTCGCGGAAGCCAGAACGGTCGTCCCTTCGTTCCAGGAGTTCCAATCGGTGAAGTAACTTCTGTTGATAATTCCCCTGGTGCTGTTACACAAACTGCTGATGTGAAGTTCTATACAAACTTCTCCACGCTGGGTGTTGTTGCAGTTGTAGTCTCAGGCTCATCTGCGGATCCTCGTGATGCACTTGTTCCACCAAAGCCACGTCCTACTCCACTCCCAACTGTCACTATCTATGCAACACCTGGTGCAGTCGAGCCGTCACCGACACCAACTCCAAAACCAACTAAGTAGCCATGTCACTGCGCAGATTCTTCTATTCCTTTCCTATCTTCTTCTCTGTCTTCTTACTTCAAGAGGCAGTTGTGACTCAGATGCGTCTGCCTGCAGGTGGAATTAACTTACTTCTTGTAGTTGCGCTCATCTGGGCGGCGCTGAGTACTCCTGAAATCGGTGCACTCACAGGTTTTGGTGCAGGCTTGATGATGGATGTTTCTCAAACTTCACCTGGACCGATGGGGCATTGGACGCTTGTATTGATCATTGCGTGTTACGCAGTCGCCTTCCTTGGTTATGGCGATGACAATATTCGCGGCAATCCCATCAATATTGTCTTTCTCGTGACAATCGGAGTGGTTGCAGCTCAATCTGTATTTCTTCTACTTGGAATGATGCTTGGACAAGAGATCGGGAGTATCTCAAACGTCGCTTTTATCCTTGCAGGTTCTGCTTTCTGGACCGCAATCATTTCACCATTAATACTTAAAGTTGTTTCATATTTCCACATTATTATCTTTGGGGTGCGGTCACATCTATGAACCAACGCTCCCGTCTGAGTCTTCTCGTTACACAAATCTTTATTGCATCTTTGATGTTCGCACTCTTTGGTCGACTCTTCTATCTGCAAGTGGCAGCTGGTCCGAAATATCGCGATGCAGCGTTAAGTATTCAGAGCCGCGATGTTGTAACTCCCGCTAACCGGGGATTTATCGTCGATTCCTCAGGAGTGCCAATGGCGCTCAATAGAGTGGGTCTTGCAGTCACTGTTGATCGCACCAAGATAGATAAGTTGCCAGATAAAGGTGCGGCAGTTGTTCAAGATTTGGTCACTCTCCTTGGTCTTAACTTTGATGATGTCTGGCAGCGCACGCGCTTATGTGGTGAACTTCCTAAGGGCAAGAAAGCTGGATGCTGGACGGGTTCACGTTTCCAACCTATTCCGATTACAAATACTGCCGATCCACAAGTTGCTCTTCGTATCGTTGAGCGCTCAGATCGCTATCCAGGAATTTCTGCAACACCACTTGCCATTAGAAGTTACCCAACAACGCTAGGACTCAATGGGGGACATGTTCTTGGTTATGTTGGACCTTTAACTGAGGCAGATCTTGCAGGTGCTAATGGGCGCTCTTACTTTAGATCTGAATCAATAGGAAAAGCTGGACTTGAAACTGTCTATGACGAGTATTTGAGAGGAACCCCAGGGATTAAAACTTTTATTGTGGATAGAAAAGAAGCGGTCACAACGACTAGCAAGAATACAAAGCCCATCGCAGGAAACCATCTTGTTACAAGTCTGGATATTCGATTGCAAGCTGCGACAGAAGCAGCACTTGCTGCTGCAGTTAAGCGAGCACGCGGATCTGGTTATCGCGCAGATGGTGGAGCAGCTGTGGTTCTCGATGTTCGCAACGGACAAGTTTTAGCACTTGCTTCCTACCCAACCTTTGATCCCAACGCCTTTGAAAAAGGATTGACTGTTCAAGAAGCTGAAGATCTCTATAGTGAGAAGACAGGTGTTCCTGCACTCAATCGCGCACTACAAGGTCTCTATGCACTTGGCTCAACATTTAAAGCGGTCTCTGTTATTGCGGCAAAAGATGCTGGCTATAGTTTGAGCGCTTCCTATGCCTGCCCATCAGAAGTGCAGGTTGGTAACCGAGCGTTTCAGAACTTTGAGAGTAAATCTCAAGGAACTCTCTCCATGAAAAAGGCCATTGCAGTCTCGTGTGACACGATTTGGTATCGCATCGCCTATGACGAATGGCTTCGTGATGGTGGTTTAAGGCCTAAATCAAACCCTAACGATTACTTCTTCAAAGCTGCAGAGAAGTTCCAGATGGGCAAGAAGACCGGCGTTGATCTACCTTCAGAATCTTCCGGTCGATTAGCCAATCGAGAATGGCGTAAGGCTTGGTATAACCAAAATAAGGATTTCTACTGCAACTACAAAGAGCGTGCAACGAAGGCGCAGCAAACTGCCTTCTTGCTTCAGCTCGCACGTGAGAACTGTATTGATGGCGACAAAGTGCGCGCAGGAGATGCTGTGAACTTCTCGATCGGTCAGGGAGATACTGTCGTAACTCCCATCAAGCTGGCACAAATGTATGCAGCCATTGCCAATGGGGGAACTATTTGGAAGCCAACTATTGCTAAAGCTATTGTGAAAACAGATGGCACCGTCCTTCGTACATTCCAACCTGAAAAGTTGGGTGAATTAGGTGAAGATCAAGCAACAATTGAGTTCCTACATGATGCTCTGCATGAAGTAACGATTGCGGGAACTGCAGCAGGAGCATTCGCAGGATTTCCCGTTGCAACATCTGGAAAGACAGGAACAGCGCAAGTATTTGGTCGCAATCCCAATGGAAGTGCCAAAGCTGACACATCTTGGTATGCATCTTTTGCACCAGCAAAAAATCCACGATATGCCGTTGTGATGATGGTTAGCCAAGGTGGTTTCGGTGCTGGAACTTCTGGCGTTGGAGTAAGACAGATATATGAAGCAATTTTCGGCGCACAAGGATCAACAGTGAAGCCAGAGCTTGCGCTCTTTCCTAATGGAAAGCCACCAACGACCTTGCCTCGCATTTCACCTGCTACAAAACCGAAGCCATCTATATTAAATCCTGGAAAGCCAAAAGTAGTTGCTACTCCAAGTCCTACAGCGAAGGCGAAGGTGAAACGATGAGTACATTCCTCAATCGCAATCCTTATCGTCGAGCACGCCGTAGTTCAATCGTTTCGGGCTTTGATCCTGTTTTAACTGGTGCTGTAGTTGCACTACTCATCATTGGCACCTTGCTTGTTTATGCCGCAACACGGGATTGGTATGCAGCAAATGGTTTAGATCCCCAGTACTACCTCAAGCGCCATGTGATCAACATTGTCATTGGCCTTGCTTTAGCGTGGGGAACGACGATCATCGACTACCGACTTCTTCGTGCCTACACCCCATACATCTGGGGGCTGGGAGTCTTCGGACTTCTCTTGGTCTTGATTCCAGGTATTGGCAGTGAAGTAAATGGTGCCAAAGCATGGATTCGTCTTCCAGCAGGTTTTCAAATTCAACCTGCAGAGATTGCAAAGATTTCTATCATCATCGGCATTGCAATGCTTTTATCTGAACGCACTCATAATAATGATGAACCCACACACCAAGATGTTCTGAAGGCGCTCGGTGTTGCTGCTATTCCGATTCTTCTCATTCTTGCTCAGCCCGATATGGGAACTGTCTTAATTATTAGCGCATCTGTTGTGACAATGCTTGCTGTTTCAGGAGCTTCAACGCGATGGGTGATCGGGCTGATTCTTCTTGCACTCCTTGGAGGATTTGTTGCAGTAAAGGCGGGAGTAATTAGTGATTATCAGGTAAAGCGACTTCAATCTTTTGTTGATCCCAATGCCGATTCACAAGGTGCTGGCTATCAACTCAGACAAGCACGCATCACTGTGGGCTCTGGTGGGCTCATTGGAACAGGTCTGTTTAATGGTCCACAGACCAATGGACGCTTTGTTCCAGAACAACAGACGGACTTCATCTTTACCGTTGCCGGTGAAGAGCTGGGATTCTTAGGTAGTGGATTAATTGTTTTTCTCCTCTTCCTCATTCTGATGCGAGCATTTGCTATTGCCAGACGATCGACGGACCCCTACGGGACTCTTGTCTGCACAGGTGTTATTGCATGGTTTGCATTCCAAATATTTGAAAATATCGGTATGACTTTGGGGCTGATGCCTATGACGGGAGTTCCCCTGCCATTTATGTCATATGGAGGATCGAGCATGTTTGCCAATCTCATCGGCTTTGGCCTCTTACAGAATGTTCATGCAAGCCACCGCGGATAAATCACGCTCAAAATAGGTTTTACCTCGCCTTATCTGCCATAATTAGCCCAACAGTTCAGCGCGGCCAGCGATCCTTATCGCGCCTGCGGCGGACTACACAAAGGTTTTGTTCGAAGTGAAAACTCATTTCGGGCCACGAGAATGCGTATCACCAGCAATCTGGAGATACGCGCTAAAGGATTTGGTGCCATGGCTATTGAGCCAAAATCACCGCGTAAGCGCGCGGTTAAGAAGTCAAGTAAGAAATCACTGAGCTCAGAGAAGGTTACTGAGCCAGCAGAGAGTGCTGCAGAAGTAACTGATGCGCCCAAGCGCGCAAAGAAGACTGCAGCAATTCCCGTTCCGATCTTTCAAGCAGCTCCGACTGATGCAGTTGCGCCTAAGCGCGCAAAGAAAGCTGCAAAGTCAGCAAAGTCTGAAGAGGTAGAAGAATCTTCTGCGCCGGCTAGTGAATCAGATGATTCTGAAGGTCGCGGTGGGCGTAATCGCCGTCGCCGTCGTGGTGGACGCGGTCGCCGTAAGCCCAATGGTGAAGGTGCAGAAGGACAAGAGAATTCAGAGAATGAGTCAGATGATTCATCTGATGAGTCAGCAGAAAGTGCTGATGGCACAACACATCGTCGCCGTCGTCGCCGTCGTGCAACAGGAGATGGCGTCACACCAGGTGAAGTCATTGATGAAGATGGCGTAGTAACAGTTGTTAAGGTCCGCGAAGTCCGTGAAAAGACAGAGCGCCCAGCGCGCGATAAGACAGAGCGTGGAACACGTAATCGTCGTGATCGTGATCGTGGACGAAGTGATTCACGCGAATACCGCGAGCCATATCGTCGCCGTGGAACCATCATTACAGATGGTGAATTCCTAGCTCGCCGTGAGAACGTTGATCGTGAAATGGTTGTTCGCCAAGTCGGAGACCGTATTCAGATTGCTGTGATTGAAGATAATGTGATGGTTGAGCACTACGTCAACCGTAATGCCAACGTTTCATACGTTGGTAACGTCTATCTAGGTCGCGTTCAAAACGTTCTTCCTTCTATGGAAGCTGCATTCGTTGATATTGGCAAGGGCCGTAATGCGGTTCTTTATGCAGGTGAAGTGAATTGGGATGCTGCAGGTATCTCTGAATCGCAGCCACGCAAAATTGAAATGGTATTAAAGACAGGTCAGCCTGTTCTTGTTCAGGTCACTAAAGATCCAATCGGGCAAAAGGGCGCACGCCTTACTAGCCAAATCTCACTTCCAGGACGTTACGTTGTCTATGTTCCTGGTGGCGGAATGAGCGGTATCTCAAAGCGACTTCCTGAATCAGAGCGCACGCGCCTGAAAGCAATTCTCAAGACTCTTATTCCAGAAGATGCAGGCGTCATTGTTCGTACTGCAGCTGAAGGTGTTTCAGAGGCAGAGCTCACTGCAGATGTCGAGCGCCTGAAAGCGCAATGGGAAGATATCTATCAGAAGTCAGTGAATCCAAACTTCCATGCACCAGCGCTTCTACTCTCAGAGCCAGATCTTGCTGTGCGCGTCATCCGCGATATTTTCAATGAAGATTTCCGCAAGCTCATCATTCAAGGCAATGAAGCATGGGATGAAATCAGTTCATACCTTGGCTCTATCGCACCTGAGCTCGTCACAAAGATTGAAAAGTATTCAGGTAAGGGCGATCTCTTCGCTGACTACCGCGTTGAAGAACAACTTGCTAAGGCATTCGATCGCAAGGTCTATCTACCATCTGGTGGTTCCCTTGTTATTGACCGCACCGAAGCGATGGTTGTTATCGATGTGAACACCGGAAAGTTCATCGGTAAGGGTGGAAACCTTGAAGAGACTGTTACCAAGAACAACCTAGAAGCCGCGGAAGAGATTGCACGTCAACTTCGTCTTCGCGACTTAGGTGGAATCGTTGTTATCGACTTTATCGATATGGTTCTTGAATCCAACCGTGACGCTGTATTGCGCCGATTGGTTGAAAGCCTTGGCCGCGATCGTACCAAGCACCAGGTTGCAGAAGTAACCTCACTTGGACTTGTTCAGATGACACGTAAGCGCGTTGGACAGGGACTGATCGAAGCATTCTCCACAACATGTGATTCATGTAATGGACGAGGAATTCATATCCATATGGATCCTGTGAAGATGAAGGCTCCCATGCCTCAGGTGAATTCACAGAGTGCAGATCATGCCGATGTTGAAGAAGAGACAGCAACTGACCATGAATTCCACGAGACTCTCAATGAAGATCGTCTTGCGGTGGAAGACACCGAAGAGAAGGTTGCCGCCCCCAAGGGAAAGCGCCGCCGCAGGGCAGCAAGCTCAGGGGTTATTACCGCCTAAATAATTAGGCTAATTCGGCCAATTTGACCCCGAGGGTGCGAAATCCGTACCCTTAGCCTCTGCCCGAGCACGCCTTATGCGTGAATCGAGCTTGATGACTAATGAAGAAGAACTGAGGCAATAAAGAATGTACGCAATCGTTAAAGCTGGCGGCCGCCAGGAGAAGGTAACTGTTGGCGAGACCATCACCGTCGATCGCATCGACGCTGCAGTTGGCGCATCAGTTTCATTCCCAGCTCTGCTCGTCGTTGATGGCGCAAACGTCACAACTGACCTCAAGGTTCTCTCAAGCATCAAGGTAACTGGAGAAGTTATCGACGAAGTAAAGGGTCCAAAGATCGACATCCTTCGTTACAAGAACAAGACAGGCCATCGCCGTCGTCAAGGTTTCCGTGCACAGCACACACGAGTAAAGATCACCGCAATCAGCGGTGCT